>CAMBYA010000037.1 GCA_945872035.1 Rhizobium sp. Q54 | reverse complement strand
GAACGGCAGCACCCTGCCGTCGCCCTGCAGCTGGCGGTTCATCGGCGCGGCGCGGCCATAGGACGTCCACAGCGAGTAGGCCGGATAGGCGCCGGGCGAGGCGTCGAGGAACTTCTTGGTCAGCTCGAACGGCTCGTCGCCCTCGTCCTGGTCGAGGCCGAGCACGAAATTGGTCTGCACATAGGGGATGTAGCGCAGGATCATGTTCACGTGATCCGACACCTGCCGGACCTTGTCGGCACCGCTGGCGCGGGTGGCACGCGATTTGTTGCCGTAGTCGTACCAGGACTCGACGCCGGGCAGCATGCCGACGAAGCCGTTGCGGCCCATGCGCTTGACGTTGTCCTCGGACAGCAGCGACAGGCTGCTTTCGGCGGCGAACCGGACCGAGCCGGGCCTGACCGCGCCCTCGATGGCGGTCATGTAGTCGTCGAAGCGCACGCCGAAATTGGGATCGTGCCAGGCGACGTAGGGATTCTTCTGGTTGGCCTGGACGAAGCGCAGATCCTCGGTGATCTGGTCGAATTCCATGGGCTGGTAGTCGACGGTGGAATCGATGCAGAAGCTGCAGGTGTAGGGGCAGCCCATGGAGCCGATCATCGGGATCAGCTTCAGCGTGGGCGCCTTGGCGAGGGTCGGCGCGATGAACTTCCAGCGCTCGCGCACGCCCGGCAGGCTGTCCGGCTGGCGGGCGGCCGACATCTCCCGGCCAAGCGGCCGGTGCCGCGCGCGCTCGTGCAGCAGGTCGGCGAGCACGATCTTGTCGGTGAAGCCGAGCACGTAGTCGAAATACTTCACCGCGTCTTCCGGGTAGCACCGCGCATGCGGCCCGCCGAGGACGGTGACGACGCCCTTCGCCCGGTAGAGGGCGCTGACCGCGTAGGCGGCGAGCGCCGAGCGGGTGAACGCGCCGAGGATCAGCACGTCGGTGTCCTCGACCAGCGAGCCGGTGATGTCCTCGCTGCCGGTGTAGCAGATGTAGCGGACCTTGTGGCCCAGCTCCTCGCACCACACGCCCATGACCTGCGGCATGATGCTCGCATAGTTGGCGTTCATGATGCGGGCATAGAGCCGCTTCTGTGGTCCGCGCGTGGCGAAATCGACTATGGTGATGCGCAAGGGCGTCATCCGGTGCTCCCCGGGTAAAGGCGTCGACGAATAGACTCCTACCGACCGCACCGAGATCCCATCGGACATACAATCGTCGAAAACCGGCGGAGTCCGGCCCTCGTTGCAATCGGCTTATCGTCTGCGGGGGTTTCCCATCGGACATGGCGCCGCTAGATTGCAGCTCCCTTATACGAGGTTTGGTATGAAAGCGTACGTAAAATGGATCGAGGACCGGAATTTCCTCGGCGAGTCCGACAGCGGGCATGCCGTGGTGATGGGCAGCAAGGGCGGCAAGACCGGCGTCGCCATCGCGCCGACGCCGATGGAACTGATCCTGATGGGGCTCGGCGGCTGCACCTCGTATGACGTGGTGCACATCCTGGAACGGGGCCGCGAGGCGGTGACCGACTGCGCCCTCGAGATCGACGCGGAACGGGCCGAAGAGGATCCCAAGGTGTTCACGAAGATCCACCTGCACTTCGTGGTGACCGGACGCAAGCTGAACGCCGCCAAGGTGGAGCGCGCCATCGCCCTGTCGGCGGAAAAATACTGCTCGGCGTCGGCCATGCTGTCCAGATCGGTGGCGATCACCCACGATTTCGAAGTGGCCGAGGCGCCGTGACCATCTGCCGGTAGCGGTCTACCGCGGCGCCGCGCATAGTGGTTGTGGGGAGGAACCTATGAGCACCATCACCGACTATGCAGCGGTCGCGGATCCGCGCACCTGGGGCGACGAGCGCCAGCTGCTCGCGCTGCTCGACGACATGCGCCGCAACGCACCCGTCGCCTGGGTGGAGCCGCCCGGTTTCCGCCCGTTCTGGGCGATCACCAGGCACGCCGACATCATGGAGCTGGAGCGCCAGAACGACCGCTTCCTGAACGGCCCGCGCGCCGTGCTGCAGAGCATCGAGCAGGAAGAGGCGGTGCGCGCCTTCACCGGCGGCAACCACCTGCTGCTGCGCACCCTGATCCACATGGACAACCCGGACCACCGTGTGTTCCGCGCCATGACCCAGGAATGGTTCCAGCCGCGCAGCCTCAACAAGCTGCAGGACCGCATCGCCGACCTGGCGAGGCGTACGGTCGACCGCATGGCGGGCCAGGGCGGCCGCTGCGACTTCGTCAAGGAAGTGGCCGTCTGGTATCCGCTGCACGTCATCATGATGATCCTGGGCGCGCCCGAATCCGACGAGCCGAAGCTGCTGAAGCTGACCCAGGAACTGTTCGGGGCGCAGGATCCCGACATGCAGCGGACGTCCGCGCCGGACATGGGCACGGTGCAGGACTTCTTCGCCTATTTCACCGCCATGACCGAGGCGCGCCGCGCCCATCCGCAGGACGATGTGGCGACGGTGATCGCCAACGCCACCATCGACGGCAGGCCCATCGGCCACCTGGAGGCCATGTCCTACTACATCATCATCGCCACCGCGGGCCACGACACCACCAGTTCGGCGACGGCGGGTGGCCTGCTCGCGCTGGTCCGCAGCCCGTGGGAACTGGAGAAGCTGAAGGCCGACCCGTCGCTGATCCCGTCGGCGGTGGACGAGATGATCCGCTGGACGACGCCGGTGAAGCACTTCATGCGCACGGCGACCGAGGATTACGTCCTGCGCGGCCAGACCATCCGCAAGGGCGACGCGGTAATGCTGCTCTACCATGCGGCCAACCGGGATGAGGACGCGTTCGAGGCGCCCAACGAGTTCCGCGTCGACCGCGCGCCCAACCGGCACATCGCCTTCGGCTACGGGCCGCATCTGTGCCTGGGCCAGTTCCTCGCCAAGATGGAGATGCGCGCGCTGTTCGCGGAGCTGATCCCGCGGCTGGACGATGTGGCGATCGACGGCTTCCCCGCATGGGTCCAGTCCAGTTTCGTCAGCGGCCTGAAGCGCCTGCCGATAAGGTACAGCCTCAAATAGGCCGTCACCTTAGAATTATTCTAAATCGTTCTTGACCCGCGCTCTAGGCCGGCCTATGTTGCGAATTACTCGCAACAGAGTCTGCCGCCATGACACGGGACCTGACCAAGACCGCCACCTTCGCCGCCCTGCACTTCACCGTGGGCTTCGCGGTGACCTATGCCTTCACCGGCTCGGTCGCGATCGCGACCGGCGTGGCGCTGGTCGAGCCGGCGGTGAACACGGTGGTGTTCTTCTTCCACGAGCGCGCCTGGCGCACCGCCGACCGGAAGGCGCAACGCGGCGCCGACACGGTCACGCTGGGCAGCCACGCCCACGGCTTCTGAAGCCGTTTGATCGCCGTCAATGCAGCGGCGCCCTGGCCGGCGTTCAATGCCACGTCAACCAAGGGGAACCTGTCATGTCCATGCTTGCGGATATCGGCGGCACCGAGGGCCTGCACCAGGCATCGGACGCCTTTTTCACCCACGCCCGGGCGCACCCGGCGGTCAGGGCCTATTTCGAGACCGTCGACGGCCCGAGCATGCGAGCCGGCATCGAGGAGGCGCTGCGCGCCCACCTGGATTTCGAACCGGACGAGGTTCCCCAGGCCATGGCGCGCGCCCACGAGGCGCTCGTCGGCAAAGGCTTGAGCAATGCCGAGTTCGACGCCCTGTACGACATCTATCACGAGACTCTGAGCGAGGCCGGCGTGCCGGGCGGCATGCTGTACGGCTTCCTCGAGGCGTTCGAGGATCTGCGCGGCGCGCTGGTGGCGAAGCAACCGGCCTGACGCCCGGAAATCCGGGTGGACTACGCTCCCGGATCGAGAGCGCCCGAACCGGCGCCGGGGATCAGTCCGGGCATCCAGGTATCGAAGTAAGACGACAGCTTGCCATAATTGTTGTCCTCCATGGTTACCTCCTTGCCGAGCAGGCAGGCCAGGATGACCGCGTGAAGGCGGTCGGCGCGTATACGCGCCTTGGTCCTGAAGTGGGCCGCGGCTCGAGCGATCAGGCGGTCCCGGTGTCCTCGCCACATCCCCATCAGCAGCGCCTGCAGCGCCGCGCTGGGATTGAGCCTGAAGGCATGTCTCTGCATGCGGAAGAGAGACCGGTCCCTCGGCGTTAGAATGTCCTGCCAGTCCACTCCCCCAGGCGCCAATTCAAGCCGAGCGGCCTCTTGATCCGTGCGGCGAAAGACCAGCTCCCCATGGCCGGCCGCATCCGCTCCGAAGGTGGGTCCCGACCGCCAGAGATAATGCGCGGCGTCCGGCGCGGTCCGGCATGGCACGCCCATATGCCGCTCCGCCAGCTTCCGCGACGTCTCGTCCCGCACGAACAGGGTGCAATCCGGATGATCCCGATATGCAGCACCGCATGCAGCGGCGTTTTGCATGTTCCGGAAATGGACTGTCTGCGGAAAGATCACGACCCGGTTATGCGGGAATCGCCGCAGGACATCCTGTCTGACCGACTCGTGCTCCGGCCATAGATCGCCGAGATTGCCGCCGCCATGCAGCAACGGAACGTGACGGTCCGTGACCGCGTCGAGAAAGCGCGCATAGTCCTTGGAACTGAAGCGGTGGGTCACCCGCCGCCCATGCCGGGCGAGAAGACTTTCGGTCCCGGCGAAAATCAGCAGATCGCCGACGTTCAGATGCATGGGAATGTCCAGATAGATGACCGGAGACTCCGCAGGGATCGTCTCGGTCAGCGCATCCAACCGCCGTTTAAGGGCGTCCATCGCCGCGGTCCGGTCACGGATGCGCGATCCGCCCGTCTGATGGAATGTTTCCGGACCAGTCACTCGGTCGCTGCCCTCCGACACGATGAACCCGCGACGATTAAGCGCGAAAGGGACGCGCGCATGCAACCGTTACGATAGCTTCCCGCTCGCCACCGGATAAACCCGGTCCTGCCCGATCATCCATGCGTGGAAGCGCGGGGCGAGCAGGCCGGCGAAGGCGGGGTCACGGACGTCGAGGCCGCCGGTATAAGCGCCGAATGACGGCAGGATCAGCCGGCTGCCGTCCGTGACGAAGCAGCGGCGGCGCAGGCCGCGCCCGCGCACCGTCACCCGTGCCGCCGGATGCAGATGGCCGGCGACCTCGCCCGGCTGGTCGCCCTGTTGCGGCAGATGGCGGAAGGTGAGCGGTCCGCAAGCCAGCATGGCGACGCACCATCCGCCCAGGTTCTCGGGCGGCTTGGGGTCGTGATTGCCCTCGATCCAGTACCAGTCGCGGCCTCCGGTCAGCGCCCGGATGGAGGCCAGTTCGTCGATTCCCAGCCGTCCGGCGGCGCCCAGGTCGTGGAAGCTGTCGCCGAGCGCGATCACGGTTTTCGGCCGGTAGACCGCGCAGGCAGCCTCGAGCCGCGCCAGGGTTTCGCGGGTGTCGTAAGGCGGCAGCAGCACGCCGCGACGCGCGGCGAATGACGATCCCTTCTCGAAATGCAGGTCGGCGACGACGAGCAGCCGTTCCTCCGGCCACCACGCCGCGCCCGACCGGTCGAACACGAGCCCGGCGCCGTTGACCAAGGCCGTCGCCAGCTCGCCCGCCGCCGCTGCTTCAGCCATTCAGGATCTCCATGAACTCGTCAGCCACTTCCGCCAGCAAATCCTCGTTCGCCTCGCCACCGATCGATTCCCGGCCGATTTCCATCATCAGCGGCACCGCCAGCGGCGAGATCTGCGCCAGCGTGCGATGCAGGATGCGCCCGGCCGGCCGAATCCGCTCCAGCAGCTGGCGCATGCGCGCCAGGTCGAGCAGGCCCGCCGACACGTCCTCGCGGGTCGCCTGCAACAGGATATGGTCGGGCTCGTGCCGTCCCAACACCTCATAGATGAGATCCGAGTTCACCATCATCTGCCGGCCGGTCTTCTCGTGGCCCGGATGCCGCCGATCGATCAGGCCGGCGATGGTGGCACAGGTGCGGAAGGTGCGTTTCAGCAGGTTGGAATCCGCCATCCACGCGTCGAGCCCGTCGCCGACGCCCTCGTCGGAGAACAGAAGGTGCATGTCCAACCGGGACATGTCGCCCAGCGCCCAGACGGTGAGCGCGTAGTCGTTGGCCATGAAGCCCATGGGCCGCATTCGCATCTTCTCGAGCCGCTGGGTAAGCAGCATGCCGAGGGTCTGGTGCGCGAGGCGTCCCTCGAACGGATAGCACGCGAGATAGTGGCGCGATCCGCGCGGAAACGTCTCGACCAGCATCTGCTCGGCCTTGGGGATCGACGACTTGGCGCGCTGGAGATCCAGCCACCAGCTCACCTGGCCCGGCAGGAAGCGCCACTGTTCCGGATCGGCCAGCAGGGCGCGGACGCGGGAGGCGAGGAACGTCGATAGCGGGAACTTGCCGCCCATGTAGGACGGCACCATGGGCTCCTTCTCCTCGGTCTTCGAGGCATAGGCCTCGTTCTCGGCCATGCCCTCGAAGCGCCAGACCTGCCCGGCGAACAGGAAGGTGTCGCCGGGGCGGAGCTGCTCGATGAACCATTCCTCGACCTCGCCGATGTGGAACCCGGCGCGGCCGACCGGCTTGCCCGCCACATGGGTGACCTGGGGCGCGGCGCCGGTCCCGCGCGCCTTGCCGCCGCGCCGGATGGAGCGGAGCTTGATCATCGGCGCCTCGACGATGGTGCCCACGTTCAGCCGGTATTGCTGCGCCGCCTTGCGCGAGGCGATGGTGTAGCGGCCGTCGGCCAGCCGCTCCAGCTTGTGGTACTGCTCGTAGCGGCGCAGCGCATAGCCGCCGGTCGCCGCGAAGTCGACGACCCGCTCGACGGTCTGGCGATCGAGATGAGCGTAGGGCGCGGCCGCGGTGATCTCCTCGTAGAGCGTGTCCATGTCGAACGGCTCGGCGCAGCCGCGGCCGACCACATGCTGGGCCAGCACGTCGAGGCCGCCGGGGCGCGGCAGGTCGCCGTCCTGGATTCCCTCCTCGATGGCCTGCTTGGCGGCGACGCATTCCAGCACCTCGAACCGGTTGGTGGGCACGAACAGCGCCTGCGACGACTCGTCCAGCCGGTGGTTGGAGCGGCCGATCCGCTGCATCATGCGCGACGAGCCCTTGGGTGCGCCGAGCTGGATGACCAGGTCGATGGCGCCCCAGTCGACGCCCAGCTCCAGCGTCGAGGTACAGACGACGGCCCGCAGCTTCCCCAGGGTCATGGCCTGCTCGACCTTGCGCCGCTGCTCCACCGACAGCGAGCCGTGATGCAGCGCGATGGGCAGGTTCTCGTCGTTCAGCTGCCACAGCGCCTGGAAGCTGGCCTCGGCCTGCGAGCGGGTGTTGACGAACAGCAACGCCGAGCGCACCGCCTTGATCGCGGCCATGATGTCGGGCATGGCGTAGGCGCCGCGGTGGCCGGCCCACGGAATCCGCTCGCGGGTCCGCAGGATGGCGACCTCGGGCGCCGCGCCCGGATCGGCCACCACCAGATCGGCCATGCGTTCGTGGCCGACGAACTGTGGCACCAGGTAGCGCCGCAGCCGGTCCGGATCGGCGACCGTGGCGGACAGGCCGACGCGCCTTGCCTGCGGGGCGATGCTTGCCAGGCGGCCGAGGCCCAACGCCAGCAGGTCGCCGCGCTTGGTGTTCTCGATGGCGTGCAGCTCGTCGAGCACGATGGTGCGCAGCCCGCCGAACAGGTCGCCCGCGTCCTTGTGCGACAGCAGCAGGGCGAGCTGTTCGGGCGTGGTGAGCAATATGTCAGGCGGATCGTGGCGCTGGCGCGCACGCTTCTCGATGGGCGTGTCGCCGGTGCGGGTCTCGATCCGCACGCCCAGCCTCATCTCCTTCGACGGCGCCTCCAGATTGCGGGCGATGTCGACGGCCAACGCCTTGAGCGGCGAGATGTAGAGCGTGTGCAGGCCGCGTCTTCGCTGGGCGGGCGGCCCCTGCAGCTCGTGGTACAGCTCGATCAGCGGCGGCAGGAAGCCGGCCAGCGTCTTGCCCGCGCCCGTCGGCGCGACCAGCAGCGCCGAGCGTCCGCTTTCCGCCAGATCCAGCAGTTCCTGCTGGTGCCGCCGGATCGCCCAGCCGCGCGCGGCGAACCACTCCCGGAACACGGGCGGCAGCGACACGGGAAGCGGGTGCGACGAATCCATGGCCTAATCTACCGGAATGGAACAGAATGGGAACAGGTGCTTTATGCCCGTCCCTTGCAACGAAACCGCGGCGCCTGATGTTCTTTCCTTCATGAAAGCCTTCACCGACATCGTCTGCCCGACGCCGAAGGGTCTCTATTGCCCGCCCGGCGATTTCTATATCGACCCGACGCGCCCGTCGCCCAGGGCCGTGGTGACGCATGGCCATTCGGACCATGCCCGCGCAGGGCACGGCTCGGTGCTGGCGACGAAGGAGACGCTGGCCATCATGGGCGCGCGCTACGGCGCGGATTTCACGCCGTCGCAGCAGGCCGCCCGTTACGGAGAAAGACACCGGATCGGCGACGCCACGGTCTGGCTGTCGCCGGCCGGGCACGTGCTGGGCAGCGCCCAGGCGGTGATCGAGGCCCATGGGCGGCGCATCGTCGTCTCCGGCGACTATAAGCGGCGGCCCGATCCGACATGCGCGCCGTTCGAGCCGGTGCCGTGCGACGTGTTCATCACCGAGGCGACCTTCGGCCTCCCCGTCTTCCGCCACCCCGACGACGGCAAGGAGGTGGCCAAGGCGCTGCACATGCTGGACGTGTTCCCCGAACGCTGCGTGCTGATCGGCGCCTATGCGCTGGGCAAGGCGCAGCGGATCATCACGCTGCTGCGCCAGGGCGGCTATGACGCGCCGGTCTATATCCACGGCGCCATGGAGAAGTTGTGCTCGCTCTATGAAAGCCTCGGCGTCGAACTGGGCGACCTGCGGCTGACCAAGGACGCGGTGAAGGGCGAGATGATGAGCAAGATCGTCATCGCACCGCCCTCGGCGCTGGGCGACCGCTGGAGCCGGCGGCTGCCCGAGCCGGTGAACGCCTTCGCCAGCGGCTGGATGCGGGTGCGCGCCCGGGCGCGGCAGGGCGGCATCGAACTGCCGCTGGTCATCTCCGACCACGCCGACTGGGACGAGCTGACCGGCACGCTGCTGGAGCTGTCGCCGCAGGAGGTATGGGTGACCCATGGCCGCGAGGAACCGCTGGTGCACTGGGCCGGGCTGAACGGCCTGAAGGCCCGGCCGCTGCATCTCGCCGGCTATGACGAGGAGGACGGCGAGGGCCCGCAGGGCGACAATTTGAAATCCGCCGAAGACGCCGCCGGAGAGCCCGCGTGAACCGTTTCGCCGAGTTGCTCGACCGCCTGTCATACACGCCGGGCCGTAACGACAAGCTGGCGCTGATCGTCGACTATTTCCGCCACGTGCCCGATCCGGACCGGGGCTATGCGCTGGCCGCCATGACCGGCACGCTGGACTTCAAACACGCCAAGCCGGCCATGATCCGCGGCCTGATCGAGGAGCGCGCCGACCCGGCGCTGTTCCGCTGGTCGCGCGACTATGTGGGCGACACCGCCGAGACCATCGCGCTGATGTGGCCGGTGCGCCCCGGCGTCAACCGCGTCCCCGACCTGTCGGAGATCGTCGAGGAACTGGACCGGACGTCGAAGCTCGACATGCCGGGGCGAATCGCAGGCTGGCTCGACGCGCTGGACGAAACCGGGCGCTGGGCGCTGCTGAAGCTGATCACCGGCGCCATGCGCATCGGCGTCTCCGCCCGCCTCGCCAAGCAGGCGCTGGCCCAGTATGGCAGCCTGGACATCGCCGAGGTGGAGGAGGTCTGGCATGGACTGGAGCCGCCCTATCTGGACCTGTTCGCCTGGGCGGACGGCCTTGCCGAACGCCCCGAGCACGGCACCCTCGCCCCGTTCCGGCCGGTGATGCTGTCGCATCCGGTCGAGGAGGCGGATTTCGCCAGGATGGACCCGGCCGACTACCGGGCGGAATGGAAATGGGACGGCATCCGGGTGCAGGCGGTGTCCGAAGGCGGCGTGAAGCGGCTCTACAGCCGCACCGGCGAGGATATCTCGGGTTCGTTCCCCGACCTGATCGAGGCCATGCGGTTCGAGGCCGCCATCGACGGCGAGCTGCTGGTCGTGCGCGGCGGCGCGGTGGCGCCGTTCTCCGACCTGCAGCAGCGGCTGAACCGCAAGACCGTGGGCAAGAAGCAGCTTGCCGAGTTTCCCGCCGGCCTGCGGGTCTACGACCTGCTGGTCGAGGACGGCGAGGATCTGCGTCCGCTGCCCTTCGACGAGCGCCGGGAACGGCTCGAAGCCTGGGTCGCAGCGCGGGGCGAGCCGCGCATCGGCCTGTCGCCGCTGATCCCCTTCGCGAATTTCGACGACCTCACCGAACTGCGCGGCCATGCCGAGGCCGAGAGCGTCGAGGGCGTCATGCTGAAGCGCGGCGACAGCCCGTATCTCGCCGGCCGGCCGAAAGGCTACTGGTGGAAATGGAAGCGCGACCCGTTCCTGGTCGACGCAGTGCTGCTCTATGCCCAGCGCGGCAGCGGCCGGCGGTCGTCGTTCTATTCCGACTATACGTTCGGCGTCTGGAAGGACGGCGCGCTGGTACCGGTGGGCAAGGCCTATTTCGGCTTCACCGACGACGAGCTGAAGCGGCTCGACAGGTTCGTACGCGACAACACCATCAACAGCTTCGGCCCGGTCCGCGAAGTGACCCATGAGCCCGACAAGGGCCTGGTACTGGAAGTGGCGTTCGAGGGTTTGCAGCGTTCCACGCGGCACAAGTCCGGCGTCGCCATGCGGTTTCCCCGGATCAACCGGATCAGATGGGACAAGCCGCCGAGGGAGGCGGACGAGCTGGGGCTGCTGGAGACGATGCTGGAGTAGTGCGAGCCGCTTTCTCTCCCTGTCATCCCCTACGCTAGCCGAGCCCACGAACCGGCAGGTTCGCGGCTGAGAGACTTGCGATCGGGGGCCTATCTCTCCGCGCGTAAATTGGCCAACTTGCGGCCGACGGCGCATCCTTCATCGACATAGATCCCCGCTCGCGCTTCGCTTGGCGGGGATGACAATTTGGGAGGGACTGGTGGGGTGGGCCTAGCGCTATTTGGCCGGCTCGGCACCCTCGGCCGGCTTGCACTCACCCTCGTAGTCGATGTTCTTGCCCTCGGCCGCGGCGCCGCAGGCGTTGCCGTAGGTCTTGCCGTCGCAGCCGCATTGCGGGCGGTAGTCCCTCGTGCAGATCTGCGGCTTGGCGACGCACACACCGGTGCGCTTCTCGATGCCGCAGCTGCCGCCGTCGAACTTGCAGTACTGGCCATCGGGGCAGGAAAATCCGGCCACCGTGTCGCAGATCACCGCATTGCCCTCGCCCTGGCCCATGCCGGACGGAGTCGATGACGCCGCCGGGATGGTGACCGCCGACGGCTTGCCCAGCGCGTCCTCGGGATCGGGTCCGCCCGGCTTGTCCGAGGCGCAGGCGGCCAGTGTCAGCGCGGCCAGGACGAACAGCAGGGAAATGGGCTTCATCGACGGTCTCCGTTGGTCTGCGTCACCATACCGTCGTTCCGCGCCGCTGGCCAACGGCGGTTGACGCGCGGCCGTCCAGGGCGCATACGGCAGTCATATATGAAGGTGGGGCCGGCGATCCGTGACTGACAGTGACGACGACGACTATCCGTCCCTCGAGGAATTCGAGGTGATCGCGCGGGAGGTATTCGACAAGCTGCCCGCCCATTTCCGCGCACATTGCGAGGGCGTCGCCATCCGCATCGAGGACTTCCCCGACGACGAGGTCTGCGAGGAAATGGAGCTGGAAAGCCCGTGGGACCTGCTGGGCCTGTACGAAGGCGTCAACATCCTCGACAAGGTCTCCGGCGTGGTCGACGGCGTTCCCGACGTGATCTTCCTCTACCGTGAACCGATCCTCGACTACTGGGATGAAGGCGACCGGGAAGAGAGCGTCCGTCACATCATCGCGCATGTCCTGATTCACGAGATCGGCCATCATTTCGGATTCTCCGATGAAGACATGGAGCGCATCGAGGAATCCGCCATCGCCGACGAGGATTGATGCACGGCGAATGTCGAAATAAGCCTCTCGACGTTATGGGCGTGAAATGGCACTGATGCTGCCATGAACAGGCGAATGATCATCATGCTTGCGGCCGTTTTCGTCGTCTTGGGCGGCGTGTTCGGCTGGAAGGCCTTCGTCGGCATGAAGACGAAGGAGTACATGGCGACGATGAAGCCGCC
>CAMBYA010000036.1 GCA_945872035.1 Rhizobium sp. Q54 | reverse complement strand
GCCCTGGGGCGACGGCGACGGGCAGGCGCTGCAGCTCAGAAACGCCGGAGTGCCTGCCGCGCCCTGAATTCCTGCACGGGCGCTGGTAAAACCTTGGCCCGGCCCTGCCTTCGGCCTAAGGTGTCCCGTCCCGAGCCGGATCGATCCATTGCCGAAATCGTCGTCTGCCGCAGATCGCCCGTCCATGCTGGTGCCGCTGGTGATCGCCTGCGCCCTGTTCATGGAGACGCTCGACAGCACGGTGATCGCCACCGCCATTCCCGCCATTGCCCGCGACCTCGACGAAAGCCCGCTGGCGCTCAACCTGGCGATGACCGCCTATATGCTCAGCCTCGCCATATTCATCCCGCTGAGCGGCTGGCTGGCCGACCGCTTCGGCGCCCGGCGCATCTTCTGCACCGCCATCGTCATCTTCACCCTGAGCTCGCTGGGCTGCGCGCTGGCGGTCGACCTCAACACCCTGATCCTGGCGCGCATCTGCCAGGGCATGGGCGGCGCCATGATGATGCCCGTCGGGCGGCTGATCCTGCTGCGCACCATTCCCAAGAGCCAGTTCGTCCAGGCCATGAGCTGGGTGGTGATCCCGGCGCTGGTCGGCCCGGCGCTGGGCCCGCTGGTCGGCGGCTTCATCGCCACCTACTGGTCGTGGCGCTGGATCTTTCTGATCAACCTGCCGATCGGCGCGCTCGGCCTGTTCCTGGCGCTGCGCTATATCGGTCCCGTCACCGGACCCAAGCCAAGAAAACCCGACATCGCGGGGTTCCTGCTGCTTGGCGTGGGGCTGGGCACCTTCGCCTTCGCCATCGACAATCTGGGCCGGGGCCTGCTGCCGGGCTGGGCGGTAGCCGCCGGCTTCGTCGTGGCGGCGCTGGTGCTCGGGCTCTATGTGCGCCACGCGCTGCTCAGCCGGCATCCGGCGCTGGACCTGCGGCTGCTGCGCATCCCCACCTTCCGCATTGCCACTGTCGGCGGCTCGGTGTTCCGCATCGGCATCGGCACCGTGCCGTTCCTGCTGCCGCTGATGTTCCAGCTCGGCTTCGGCCTGTCGCCGCTCGAATCCGGCGCGCTCACCTTCGCCACCGCCATCGGCGCCATGACCATGAAGACCGTGGCGACTAGGGTGCTGCGCCGTTTCGGCTTCAAGGCGCTGCTGACCTGGAACGCGCTGCTCAGCGGCGCGTTGCTCGCCGCCACCGGCCTGATCCAGCCGGACACGCCCTATCTGGTGGTGCTGGCGCTGCTGATGGTCTCGGGATTCTTCCGGTCGCTGGAGTTCACCTGCCTCAACGCGCTGAGCTTCGCCGACGTGGACGACGGGCGCATGAGCAACGCCACCAGCTTCTCCAGCGTCGCCCAGCAGCTCAGCCTGGGCATGGGCGTGGCGTTCGCCGCCCTGCTGCTGAGCCTCATGCCCGGCGTCGCCGCGGGCCACGCGGTCACCCGCATCGACCCCGGCGACTTCCTGCCGATCTTCGGCGCCGCCGGCCTGATGTGCGCCGCGTCCTGGATCTGGTTCCGCAAGCTGGCGCCGGAGGCGGGCGAGGTGATGAGCGGCTACCGCCGGAAACTGCCGCCCGTCGACCAGCCGGCCGAATGACGGTTACAGCCACGGGCAGTCAGCAGGGCGGCGTCTCGGTTCGGCTGCGATTGGGACCGCTCCGCGCGGATTCCGGCCGGTCACGCCTGTGCGGCGCGCCGCCCCATCACCGGTCGAGTTGCCACGCAGAGGAGCGGGCGATGGCGCGGAACGCTTCCCTGGCGGCCTCCAGCCTCTCGCCGCCGACCTTCTCGCCGCCGACCTTCATCTTGCCCAGCTCCCCTTCGAGGTCGACGGCGCATTCGACGATCGTGCCGCGTTCGCTCTTGCCCGGCTCGTCCTCGGGCGGAATGAAGCGGATCTCGGCGGTTCCAGGCCCGGATACCAGGCCGTCCACCTTGGCGACGCGAAGCGCGTCATCATAGGTGCGCCCCGAAGAAACGCAGGCGCTGACGATCACTTCCTTCTTGTACACGACGCCGCAGCCCGCCACTGCGGATACAAGCCCCAGGAAGGCCACGCCTTTGACGATCCTTACCACGACACCTCCCTCAAGACGGCTGTTCCGCAACCCGGTTATAGGTCAACGCCCGCCGACGGAGAAGGTGGCATCGCGCTGTCCGAACGTGGATCGAGGCCGCCCGGAGCAGTGGGTCACAGGCGGGCCGCGGCGCTGAATGCCGCCTGGGCGGCGGCCAGTTCCTCGCCCTGCGTGGGGACACCATCGATCGTGATACGCTTTAGGGCGCCGCGCATGTTGACCTTGCACTTCACGTTGACCGCACTGCGCTCGACGCCCACGCCCGGCACGTGGAACCGCAGGATCGCCTCGCGGCCGACCACCGCGCGATAATCCAGCGCAGCGCTGTCCAGCTCCGGGTTCACGGCGACGGCCGAGGCCTCGCAGCCGGCCAGCATGGGCTGCTTGCCCAGCGGCTCGCCGCACGCCGCCAACGCCACCAGACCGAGGGTCATGAGGAGAGTTCGTATCCGCATCGTCTGATTCATAGCACGGCGGCGCGGCGCGTCCAGCGTGACGGTTTTTCTGCACCCGTGCCGGAAACTTCGCTGGACATTACGGGAAGACGGACGTTTGCTTAACGGGAGCCGGGGCCAGCCGATATTGGGGAGTATCATGGTCGAGGAAACGGGACACCGCCCGCTGTCGAAGCGGACGATTTTCTACTATGGCCTGTCCGAGATGCCGCTGCAGGTGGCGAGCGTCGTGATCTCGGCATATCTGCTCAACTACTATTCCGCCGACCTGGGCGTGGGCCTTGCCGCCGTCGGCACGATCTGGCTGGTGGCGCGCATCTTCGACGGCGTGACCGATCCACTGATCGGTTATCTCAGCGACCGGACCAAAACGCGCTGGGGCCGGCGGCGCGTCTGGATGGTCGCCTCCGTGCCGATCGTCATGCTGTCCATCTACAAGCTGTTCTTCCCCGATCCGCCCGTCGACGCCGTGTATTTCCTCACCTGGATGCTGGTGCTCTGGCTGGGCTGGACCATGCTGCTGATCCCGTATTACGCCTGGGCAGCCGAGCTATCGACCGACTACAACGAGCGGTCGGTGATCGTCGGCGCGCGCGTCTGGCTCGGCATGGCCGCGAACGTGACCAGCAAGATCATCCCGGTGGTCGCCTTGCTGGCGTTCGCCTATGGCGGCACCCGCGAGGTGCTGCACATGATCGGCATCATGACGCTGATCCTGGTGCCGCTCACCGTAGGGCTCACCGTGGCCAACGTGCCGGAGAATCCCGCGTATAAGCCGCCGACCATCTCGTTCGGCCGCGGCATTGTCGCCATGTGGCGCAACGGGCCGTTCAAGCGGCTGCTGTTCGCCTTCTTCGTCAATTCCATGGGCACCACCGTGGCGACGGCGACGGCGCTGTACTACGTGCGCAACGTGATGGGCGAGGAGAAGCTGGCGATCCTGTTCCTGCTGGTATTCTACCTGGCCGGCCTCATCGGCATTCCGTTCTGGGTCTGGCTGTCCAAGCGCATCGGCAAGCACCGGGCCTGGATCGCCTGCCTGATGGTCTATCCTTGCTTCAGCCCATTCTACCTGCTGCTGGGGCAGGGCGACTTCTGGTGGATGCTGCCGATCGCCGCCATGACCGGTTTCGGCGGCGGCTCGTCGGCAGTGCTCGCCAATTCCATGAAGGCCGACGTGATCGACCTGGACACGCTCAAAACCGGCCAGAACCGCGCCGCCCTGTTCTTCTCGGTCTGGGCGTTCATCACCAAGGCGGCGCTGTCGGTAGGCCCCGCGATCGCGCTCTACGCGCTGGCGACGCTGGGCTTCGATCCAAAACCAGGCGCGGCCAACGACGCGCAAAGCCTGTGGGGAGTGAAGGCGGTGTTCGCGCTGGGGCCGCCGGTCTTCATGATCCTGACCGCCTGGGTGGCGTGGCACTATCCGATCACCGAGTCGCGCCACGGCAACATGCGCGACGCCATCGCCCGCCGCAACGCGAGGCGGACCGAGCGGGAAAGGGTCGCGGAAGCGGCCCGGGCGTCGGCCGAGTGGTCTACACCTTCTCCAGCACATGCACCGCACAGGCTTGACCCAGGCCCAGCACGTGGGTGAGGCCTAGCCGCGCGCCCTCGACCTGCCGGGCGCCGGCCTCGCCGCGCAGATGGGTCGCCACCTCGTAGATGTTCGCGATGCCGGTGGCGCCCAGCGGATGGCCCTTCGACAGCAGGCCGCCCGAGACGTTGACCGGTACCTTGCCGCCCAGCCAGGTGGCGCCCGAATCGATGAATGCGCCGGCCTCGCCCTCGCCGCACAGGCCCAGGTTCTCGTAGTGGACGATCTCGGCGGTGGCGAAGCAGTCGTGCAGTTCCACCAGGTTGATGTCCTGCGGGCCGATGCCGGCCTTCTCGTAGGCGATCCTGGCCGCGTCCCTTGTGCAGGTGTTGAAGTCGGGCAGGGTGAGGTCGCGCTGGGTGAAGCGGTCGCTGGTCAGCGCCGAGGCACGCACCCGTACCGCGCGGCCCATGCCCAGCTCGCGCGCCTTCTTCGCCGAGGCGATGACCGCCGCCGCCGAGCCGTCCACGTTCACCGAGCACATCAGCTTGGTGTTGGGATAGGCGATCATCTCGGCGCCCATCACCTCCTCGAGCGGCGTCTCGATCTGGTACATCGCCTTCGGGTTGAGCGTCGAATGGTGATGGTTCTTCACCGACACCTTGGCGAAATGCTCGGGCTTGGTGCCGTATTTCCGCGAATGCTCCATGCCGACCTCGGCGAACAGCGCCGGCATCAGCCGCGAGCCCAGCAGGCCCTCGCGCGGGATGCCGTCATCGCCGCCGCCCGCGTTGCCCAGCAGGCCCTTGCCCATCTGCTCGACGCCGACCGCCAGCACCAGGTCGAACTCGCCGGATTTCACCGCCAGGTAGGCCTCGCGGAACGCGGTCGCGCCCGAAGCGCAGGCGTTGGTGCAGTTGACCACCGGAATGCCGGTCTGGCCGATCTGCTGCAGGATCTTCTGGCCGACGAACTGGGTGACGTGGCCCACATTGCCCAGATAAAGCGCCTGCATGTCCCTGATGCCCAGCCCGGCGTCGTCGAGCGCCAGCAGCGCCGCTTCCGCGCCCAGGCCGTCGATGGTCCGGTGCGGGAAGCGCCCGAACTTGATCATGTCCACGCCGAGTACGTAAACGTCTTCGCTCATCGCTGTTCTCCTAGGCCTGACGGGGACGGAAGAAGTAGGACACGTAGGTCCGGCCTTCCTTGTTCCTGTGCTCCAGCTCGCGGAACACGACCTCGACCTTCATGCCGGTCTTCACATGGTTCGGGTCAGGCTCCACGTCGATAAGAGTGCCCTTCAGCGAGCAGGCGGCGTCCAGGTCGACGGTCGCCGACACGAACGGCACCTTGATGCCCGGATAGGACCGGTGGACGATGGAGAAGGTGTAGAGCTCGCCGGTGGTCGGCAGTTTCACCGCCTTGAACGGCTTGCGCGAGAAGCACTTCGAGCAGGCCATGCGCTCGGTGGTGTAGATCTCGCCGCAGTCGGCGCATTGCTGGCCTTCCAGATAGGGCGCGCCGTCGGCGCCGAATTTCAGGAACGGCACGATGGTCGGCGGATTGGCAAGCGCGGCATCTGACATGGAATTCTCCTAGTTCACCTGGCGGCCTTCGCCCCAGAAGCGGGCGCGCAGCACCTTCTTGTCGGGCTTGCCGATGGCGGTCACCGGGATCGAATCGGCGAACTCGATCGTCTTGGGCGCCTGCACCGAGCCCTTCTTTTCCTTCACCAGCGCGATCAGTTCCTCGGCGGTGACGGTCGACCCGTTCTTGCGGACGATGACGGCGGTGACCGCCTCGCCCCACTTGTCGTCCGGTACGCCGATGACGGCGGCCTGGGCGACGCCCGGATGATGCGTCAGCACGTCCTCGACCTCCTTCGGGTACACGTTGAACCCGCCGGAGATGATCATGTCCTTCTTGCGGTCGACGATGTAGAGGTAGCCCTCCTCGTCCTTGCGGGCCATGTCGCCGGTGTGCAGCCAGCCGCTGCGCAGCGTTGCCGCCGTCTCCTCGGGGCGCTTCCAGTAGCCGTCCATGGCGAGCGGGCTGCGCACGCAGATCTCGCCGACCTCGCCCTGCGGCACCTCGACATCGTTCTCGTCGAGCAGCTTCACCTGCACGTTGGCGACCGGAAAGCCGCACGACGCCAGCCGTTCGGGATGGTTCGGGTCGTGGTCCCAGGTGTTGAGCGTGGTCACCGTCATCGGCAGCTCGGACTGGGCGTAGAGCTGCAGGAACACCGGGCCGAAGATGCCGAGCGCCTCCTTCAGCCGGGTCGGCGACATGGGCGAGGCGCCGTAGACCACCAGCTTCAGGCTCGACAGGTCCAGCTCGCGGATGCGCGGGTGATCCAGCAGCCGGTAGAGCATGGTCGGCACCAGCCAGGTGACGCTGATCTTCTCGCGCACCACGCAGTCGAGGAATTTGTCCGGGTCGAAGCCTTCCTGCAGATGCACCGTGCCGCCCTTGACGAAGCTGGGCGCCACCATGGAACCGCCCGCATGCGACAGCGGCGTGACCACCAGGGTGCGGATCTCGCGCGGCCATTCCCATTCGGCCAGCATCATCAGGATGGCGTTGACCGTCGCCCGGTGGCGGTGGATGACGCCCTTGGGCCGGCCGGTGGTGCCGCCGGTATAGACCAGGCCGACGATGCCGGCGGGATCGGCCTCGTCCCACAGCTTGCGGGGCTCGAAGCTGTCGGCGCGGGCCAGCAAATCGTCGCCGATATTGGTCGCGCCGATGCCGAACACGTGCTGCAGCCGGGAGGCGCGCGAGGCGAGCGCCGCGCCGCGCTCCGAATAGTAGGGATCGACGGCCAGCGCGTCGGCCTCGCTGTCCTCGATGATGAACGCATGGTCCTCGACCGCGCCCAGCGGATGCAGCGCCGTGTAGCGGATGCCCAGCAGGGTGCAGGCCAGGCGCACCATCAGCGTCTCGGGCCGGTTGGAGCCGAGCTGGCACAGCGCCATGCCGCGCTTGAGCCCGCGCGCCTGCAGCGCCTGCATGATCTGGCTGATGCGCGCGCCGAGCTGCCGGTAGGTCAGCCGCGTGTCGCCGCACACCAGCGCCTCGCGGTCGCCGTAGCGCTCGATGGCCCGGCGCGAGATCTCGCCCGCGGTGGTGCCCAGATGGACTTCGGCCAGTTCGGTCATGTTACTACCCCGTTTCCCCGCGCCCACTCTATACGGGCCGGTGGAGAACCTTCAATCGAGGGATGATGCCGCCGGTCTATTCAGACGGGCCGCAAGGCGCTAGGGTTCGGCCCAATACGCCAACAGTCATACGGAAACAGTCATATGACCCGATACCGCCCGCTTTTCGCCTTTGCGCTGCTGATAGTCTCATCACACCCGGCGTTCGCCGAGGAAGAGCCTGTCGCCGTCTCCGTTCCCTTCCTAGCCGAAGCTGGCAAGACCGTGCGGTATCGCCTGGAGCGGACGGACACTACCCAAGCAATGACGGACAGCGCACCAAGCCCAGGGCCGACGCTTTCGGCGGAGTCTACGTTCCGGGTACTGGAGGCCCTGCCGGACGGATACCGGGTATCGATGACCGTCGATACCGCAAATGGCACTCATCCGGCCCTGAAGAAGGTTGGCGTCAGCGATGACGCCATTGCAAACCTGAGCAGGTTGGGCGAGGGATCGACAGTTGTTTACAGGACCGATCAGGCAGGCAACCCACTCCAGATCGAGAACCTCGACGAGGCGCGCGGCGAACTCAGCAGGGCGCTTGGCACCATGAAGGACGCACTCGGCGGTTCGAATATGCCAGCCGAGGCGCGCGATGTGATGTCACGGACCGTTGATGGCATGCTGCGACTCTACGCCGGTCTGACGCCCGCACAGGCCACCCAGGTCCTCATGGCGAGCGAGATACAGCTTTTCACCTTGGGCGGAATAGAGCTGCCGGAAGGTCAGGAGGCAGAATTCGAGCAGGAAGTTCCGTCACCAGTCGGCGGTCCACCCATCAAGATGAAGAACCGCATCTGGATATCGTCGGCGGACGATCAACAAGTGGTCGTCGAGTTGCGCAGCGGCATCGATCCGGAAAGCGCCAAGGCGAGCGTCCAGATCGTGATGGACTCCCTGCTTAAGCAACATGGCGGCAAGATTCCCGAGCAGGCCCGCGCGGCAATCGAGAATATGGAGAATTTCAGCATCGCGGACTCCGTGACCACGACCCTGCGCCGAAGCGATGGCTGGCCGGACAAGGTCACGTCCGAGCGGAAGGTGACGAGTGGCCCCGTCGTCAAGTCACAGATGAGAGTCTTCACCCGTCTCGACTAGCGCGGGTCTATCCACCGTCGCCCGCGCACGATAGGGTTCGGCTCGCGACCTTTCTGGATTCAGGCACATGCGCGCAAGGCTGGCCCTGCTGTCGATCGTCCTCCTGCTGCTGCCGGGCGCGGCGGCGGCGCAGCCGATCGTCGCGCAGCCGACCACCCGGCCCGGCGACATCAACATCGCATTCCGCGCGGCGCCGACCACCATCGTCCGCTACCGCATCGACGTGACCCAGTCGCGCCAGAAGGAGGGCGAGCCTGGCCCGACGGTGACCGCGACCCAGGTGGCGGAAGTGTCGTTCCGGGTGCTGTCGACCCGCAGCGACGGCTACCGCATGGCGATGAACTACGAAACGGTGGAAAGCCGCTCGCCGCAGATGAAGGCGCTCGGCATCAGCGACGAGGTGGCCGACAAGATCGGCAAACGGTTCGAGCGCACCACGCTGGTCTATCTGTGCGACCACAACGGCAATCCCACGTCGCTGGAGAACCTGGCCGATCTGAAGGAGATGATGGCCAAGAACACCGAGAACCTGCGCTACTTCTTCAAGCAGGCCAAGCTGCCGCCCCAGGCCATCGCCATGGTCGACAACATGGAGAAGACCTACGCCACCATGACCCAGGAACAGGCGAACAAGGCGTTGCTGGAGGATATCAGGCCGCTGTTCGGCACCACCGGCATCGACCTGCCGCCCGACGGCGAGATCCAGTTCAGCGAAGACGAGCCGTGGGCCATGACCGGCACGCTGCTGAAGACGAGCGGCACGCTGAAGCTGGTGCGCCAGGACACCGCCCAGGCGGTGATCCAGCTGCGCACCGCCTATGACCGGGACAGCGTGCGCGAGGGACTGGCGCTGGCGTCCAGGCAGGTCGCGGCGCAGAACGGCGGGACCGTACCGGAAAGGCTGGCCGCGCCGATCAAGGCGATGGAGAATTTCGACGTGCAGCAGAACCAGACCACCATCCTGCGCCTTGCCGATGGCTGGGCCGACAGCATGACCATGGAGCGCGTCTCGGTCATCGGACCCGAGCGGCGCATGAAGCGCACGGTGGCGACGCGGCTGCAATAAGATTGGAAGTGGGGAGAGAACGATGGACTTCATGAAATGGACGGTGGGCGACGTCACCGTCACCAAGGTGCCGGAGCTGGACCGGGTGCCCGGCATGCGCGGGCTGATTCCCGCCGCCACCCGCGAGGCGATCGAGCCGATCAAGTGGCTGCAGCCGCATTTCGTCACCCACGACCTGAAGATGCTGGCCAGCATCCACGCGCTGGTGGTCGAGACCGGCGGCCGGCGCATCCTGGTCGACACCTGCGTCGGCAACGACAAGGACCGGGCGTTCGACGCCTGGAACCACATGCAGGGTCCGTTCCTGCAGGACCTGGCGGCGGCCGGCTTCCCGCGCGAGAGCATCGACACGGTGCTGTGCACCCATCTCCACATCGATCATGTGGGCTGGAACACCATGTGGGTCGATGGCAAATGGGTGCCGACCTTCCCCAACGCCCGCTACCTGATGGGCGCCGACGAGTTCGCCTACTGGAAGGCCGAAGCCGACGCCGACGACGCCAAACCGGCCGGCGACAAGGACATGCTGGAAAGCGGCACCGTGTTCGGCGACTCCGTGCGGCCGGTGTTCGAGGCCGGACTCGTTGACCTTGTCGGCACCGACCACGTGCTGTCCGACACGGTCCGGCTGATTCCGACCGTTGGACACACGCCCGGCCATGTCAGCGTGCTGATCGAGTCGAGGGGCGAGACGGCGCTGATCACCGGCGACTTCATGCACCATCCCTGCCAGATCGCCCGCCCCGACTGGGCCGCCGCCGTCGACTACGATTCGGACCGCTCGACCAGGACCCGCCGCGAGGTGTTCGAGCGTTACGCCGATACGCCGACCCTGATCATCGGCACCCATTTCGCCAGCCCGACCGCCGGGCGGCTGGTGCGCGACGGCGACGCGTACCGGCTGAACGTCGAGGAGTAGAAACCGTCAACACCGGCGCGCCACATCTGGGAACGGAGCCATGAACCGCACGGTGTCGCGCGGCATCTTCGTCGTGCTCGCCCTGGCGGCGGCCGGCTTCTTCGGCTGGAGCGGCTGGCGCGAGTACCGCGAGCAGAACCAGCCCGTGGTGGCGGAAACCTTCAAGCAGCCGGACATTCCCTATGCGCCGACGCCGATGATAGTGGTCGAGCGCATGCTGGAAGCCGCCAGACCGAAGCGCCGCGAGGTGCTCTACGACCTGGGCTCGGGCGACGGCCGCATCGTCATCAAGGCGGCGCTGACCTACGGCGTGAAGGCCGAGGGCTTCGAGCTGGACCCGAAGCTGGTCGAGCAGTCGCGCAAGGCCGCCCGGGAAGCCGGCCTGGACGCCAAGGTCAGCTTCGTGCGCCGCGACATCCTCACCCTCGACCTGCGTGACGCCGATATCATCACCATGTCGCTGAGCCGCGAACTCAACCGCAAGCTGCTGCCGGAGCTCGAGAAGCTGAAGCCCGGTGCGCGGATCGTCAGCCACGACCACGGCCTGGGCGACTATTTGCCCGAAAAGCTGATCCGCTTCGCGCCGGAGGTGGAGGGCGGCCGCGAGCACCTGATCTATGTCTACACCACGCCGCTGAAGACCGGCACCGGCGCGACGGCGGTCGACCGGCCGGGCACCGCCGGCATCAACTTCGTACCCACGCCCGAGATCGTGGCCGAGGAGATGCTGGTGATGGCCCACGTCATGCCGCACGAGACCGTCTACGACCTGGGCTCGGGCGACGGCCGCATCCTCATCGCGGCGGCGCGGAAATACGGCGCGAAGGCCGTCGGCTACGAGATCAATCCCAA
Source organism: Rhizobium sp. Q54 (assembly GCA_945872035.1). GTDB lineage: Bacteria > Pseudomonadota > Alphaproteobacteria > SMXS01 > SMXS01 > RI-34. The sequence goes on along the minus strand of CAMBYA010000036.1, from coordinate 1,038 downwards.
GCTGGTCGCGCAGTCGCGCCAGCGCATCAAGGCGCTGGGCCTGGGCAAGAACATAGAGGTCCGCGAAGGCAATCTGTTCGAGGCCGACCTGAGCCAGGCCGACGTGGTGACGCTCTATCTCAGCCCGACCATGAACGCCAAGCTGCTGCCCCAGTTCGACCGGATGAAGCCCGGATCGCGCATCGTCAGCCACGATTTCGACATCCCCGGCATCCGCCAGCAGACCGTTGTCAAGGTCACGCCCGGCGGTGCATACAAGCGCGAGCGGACTATCTATCTGTGGACCACGCCGCTCGAGCGCGTGAAGAACTAGACCTTCTGAGGACCCAGCCATGAGCGTGATGCAGGCGATCAATCCGGCCAATGGCGACGTCATCGCCACCTACCAGCAGCACACCGCCGGCGAGGTGGCCCGCAAGGTCGACGACGCCGGCCGCGCCTTCGCCGGCTGGTCGGCCACGGGGATCGACGGACGCGCCGCGCTGCTGCCGCGCCTGGCCACGGTGCTGGAAGCCAACAAGGAGCGCTACGCCCGGCTGATGACCGCCGAGATGGGCAAGCCCATCAGGGAAGCGCGCGCCGAGGTCGAGAAATGCGCCTGGGCGTGCAAGTACTACGCCGAGCACGGCCCGGCCTATCTGGCCGACGATATCGTCAGGACCGAGGCGCACAAGGCGTTCGTGGCGTTCCGCCCGCTGGGCGTGGTGCTGGCGGTGATGCCGTGGAACTTCCCGTTCTGGCAGGTGCTGCGTTTCGCCATCCCCAGCCTGCTGGCCGGCAACGCGGCGCTGCTGAAGCATGCCTCCAACGTCCCCGGCTCGGCGTTGGCGCTGGAAGAAGCGCTGCGCGAGGCCGGCCTGCCGGACGGCGTATTCCAGACCCTGCTGATCCCCAGCGGCATGGTCGAGGCGGTGATCGAGAACCCGCACGTCCGGGCCGTCACCCTCACCGGCTCCAACGCCGCCGGCCGCGCCATCGCCTCGACGGCCGGCCGCTGCCTGAAGAAGAGCGTGCTGGAGCTGGGTGGCAGCGATCCGT
>CAMBYA010000035.1 GCA_945872035.1 Rhizobium sp. Q54 | reverse complement strand
TCAGGTCCGCTTGGCCGTCTTGGACTTCAGCGGCCTACCCTCAGCCTCGTGCACCTTCATGTGTGCGCGGACGCGCTCGAGAGCCGCCGGGCCGAGGCCAGCGAGCAAACCTTTACCTTCACCGCTCGCACTCGTCCGCCCACCCTTCGCGGCCGGGCGCGATTCCGTTGTCTGCTTCAGCTTCGTGGCCATGGTTCTAAACCTCTCGCTCACAATATAGGTCTCCGGCACGGTTGTGGACAACTCGGAAACCCATGGCCTCATAGAGCGGCAGCGCGCCGGGCAGCGGGTCGACCAGCCGCAGTATCTTCGCGCCGGCGTCCTGCGCGAACGTCAACGCGGCCTCGTCGACGCAGAACCGAATGAGATGCTTGAGGGGATGGTTAGGGTCCGGGCTGCCCTCCATTAGCTCCAGATCGACGCGGTTACCGCGCTTCCGGCCCAGACCAAGCCCGCACAGCGTTTCGCCATGCCATACGGCGACGTGAAACGGAGCGGCGTCCTTCCGCCGCAAACCGACATCGTGCCGCCAGTCGAAGTTGCCGGGATCGTTAGGCGGAAATGCCGACCACTGCGCGTCCCTGGCATCCAGCGCGGCGGCATCTATCACGGTGAGCCATAACCTGGCGTCCACCTCGATGCCGAGCAGGGCCAAGGTTTCCGGAAGACGTTCTGCGGTTTTCCGAAGCGCTTGCGGCAGAATGGCGTCATATCGAGACTTGGTTCGGAGGAAGGTATTCATTGGTGTTTATGGACGGCCAGCTCTGATCAAGTGGCCAGCATGATTCCACAAAAATCGAAGGGCCGCCCCTTTCGGAGCGGCCCTTCCATTGTCAGCCGTTATGGCGCGACTTAGCGGCCGAACTCCACGGCGGAGGTCAGTGCCTGCAGTGCACCTTTCGGCGTGTGACAATGAGACATCGGACCACCTCCTTTCTATTGTTGACGACACCATCCATATTGAGCGACTGCAAAAAAACGTCAAGTAATAGATAAGCACCATAGGCGGAACGGTTTCGCCACCGTGCGGCGCGCATTCCTGTTCCGTCCGCCACGGCCAGACGCTAATCTCCGCGCCATGCTGAACAAGATTCCCGTCCTCGAGACCCACAACGTGTTCGCCGGCAGCCCGCTCGACCGGTGCGAGATCCTGCGCGGCGATTCGCAGAAGATCGACGCCATGATGCGCGCGTCCAACACGCGCTTCATCTGCATCTGGCGCACCAAGCCGCTGATCAAGCCAGGCGAGAGCCTGCGCATCCAGTGGGTCAACGGCCTGATGGCGCTGCCGCTCATCGACGCCGGCGCCGCCTGGGTGTTCCTCGGCATCGCAGACGGCCGCGCGCATTTCGCCGTCGACATCTCGGCGGAGAAGGACCCGGAGAACAGCGGCGACTTCGCCGGCATGGGCATCTTCCCCGACCTGCGCATGAGCGCCGCGACCCTCGACCGGGGCGACGCCGCGATCATCGCCCAGGCCAAGCCGCTGATCGACTGGCACAGCCGCCGCACCTTCTGTTCGGTGTGCGGCTCGCTGACCGAGATGCGCCAGTCGGGCGCGTCACGGGTGTGCACCAACGAATCCTGCAAGGCGTCGCATTTCCCGCGCACCGACCCGGTGGTGATCATGCTGGCGATCCATGGCGACCGCTGCCTGCTGGGCCGCCAGAAGATCTTCCCGCCGCACATGTATTCGGCGCTGGCCGGCTTCGTCGAACCGGGCGAATCGCTGGAAGAAGCGGTGCGCCGCGAGATCCAGGAGGAATCCGGCGTGCCCGTCGGCGAGGTGCGCTATCACTCCAGCCAGCCCTGGCCGTTCCCGGCGTCGCTGATGATCGGCTGCCACGCAATGGCGATCGACGACAGGATCGAGCTGCCCGGCGACGAGCTGGAGGAAGCGGTGTGGTTCGAGAAGGGCCTGATCCGCGAGGCGCTGCAAGGCAAGCACCGCGACCGGGTATGGATGCCGCCGCCCCACGCCATCGCCCACCAGCTGATCAAGAGCTGGGCGTCGGTGGACTGAGGGCGGGCCGGTTACCCTGACGGATCCAGCCTAGACCGGCTCGGCCGAGAAGTCCTCGAAGGCCCATTCCTCGCCGGAGTCCATCTGCTCCTCGAACAGCGCCTCGGCGGCCTCGGCCGCCTCTTCCTCGCTGTCCGCCTCGACGGTGGCGATCCAGTAGAAGGTGCCGAGCTTCAGGTTGGTGCGCAGGGTGACTTCGTATTTCACCGGCGGCCTCAGCGGTTGGAGTAGGGACGAAGCTCGAGCTTCGCCACGGTTTCGGTGTGCACTTCATCCGGACCGTCGGCCATCTGCGTCGTGCGGGCATAGGCCCAGGCCTTGGCCAGGAAGAAGTCGTTGGTGAAGCCGCCGGCGCCGTGGGTCTGGATGGCGCGGTCGATGATCTTGGCGACGGTCTGCGGCACCACCACCTTGATCATGGCGATTTCCTTGCGCGCGCCCTTGGCGCCCACCTGGTCCATCATGTAGGCGGTCTTGAGCACCAGCAGGCGGAGCTGCTCCAGCTCGATGCGCGACCAGGCGATGTTCGAGCGGATGGTGTCGAAATCGGCCAGCTTCTTGCCGAACGCCTCGCGCGTCGAGGTACGGCGGCACATCTGGTCGATGGCGCGGTCGGCGGCGCCGATCAGGCGCATGCAGTGGTGGATGCGGCCCGGACCGAGACGGCCCTGGGCGATCTCGAAGCCGCGGCCCTCGCCGAGCAGCACGTTGGACGCCGGCACACGGACGTTGTCGAACAGCACCTCGGCCTCGCCGAACGGCGCGTGGTCGTCATTGTAGACCTGCAGGTGACGCACGATCTTCACGCCGGGCGTGTCCTTGGGGACCAGGATCTGCGACTGCTGCTGGTGCTTGGGGGCGCTGAGGTCGGTCTTGCCCATGACGATGAAGATCGCCGAGGTCTCGCGCATGCCGCCGGTGGTGTACCACTTGCGGCCGTTGATGACGTATTCGTCGCCCTCGCGCTTCATGCTGGTCGCCACATTGGTGGCGTCGGAGGAGGCGACCTGCGGCTCGGTCATGCAGAAGCACGAGCGGATCTCGCCCTCGAGCAGCGGGATCAGCCACTTGTCCTGCTGCTCCGGCGTCGCGTACTTCACGAACACTTCCATGTTGCCGGTGTCGGGCGCGTTGCAGTTGAACGCTTCCGAGGCCCAGTCGACGCGGCCCATGATCTCGGCCAGCGGCGCGTATTCAAGGTTGGTCAGGCCGATGCCGTACTTGTCGCGGAACGGATGCGGCAGGAACAGGTTCCACAGGCCCTCGGCCTTCGCCTTGGCCTTGATGTCCTGGAGAATCTGCGGGGTGCGGAAGCGGTTGCCCTGGGTGTCGAGCTGTTCGTAGAACAGGTCCTCGTTCGGGTAGACGTGGGCGTCCATGAAATCGGTCAGGCGCTTCTGCAGGTCCTTGACGCGGTCGCTGTAGTCGAAATCCATGGAGATCCTCCCGAAGAATGGCCGTGGGCCGGCGCAAGGCGCGGCCGCGCCTTCTTATAGCGGGGAATCCGCTATTGCCAAGTGGGAGGTTTGGGCCAAGCGGGAGCTTTACCGGAAATGAAAGCGTCCGCCGCGCCGGACGATCAGTTGGCGCCGGTCGTCCTGTCGGCCGCGCCGCCCATCTGGGCGCTGCGCAAGGGCCTGGTGTCCAGGTCGGGCATGTGGATCGACGCCAGGTCCGGGATGCGGCTGTTCAGGGTCGGCACGTCCTTGCTGGCCATGGTGCGGTTCGCCGGATCGTTGCACATGGGCGCCGACGTCGACGGCAGCAGGTTGGTGTCGAACTCGCCGCGCAGGACCGCGCCATCGGCCTTCGCCAGGATCGCCACCGCGGAAGCGGCCATGTCCTCGCAGAACGTCTTGTTGCCGAAGGTGTTGAGCGAGAAGTAGTTGGCCAGGCTGGTCATGTACTTGTTCAGCGCATCCTTGTGGCCCTGGCCGTAGCTGCGCTTGAAATAGGCCTGCATGACGGTGGAATGACTGGTCAGCTCGGCGTTGTAGCGCGAGACGAACGCGTTGTAGTTCTCGTGCAGCTTCAGGCTGGGCTTGTGGACGCATTTGAGCGCCGCGACCATCAGGGCGGCCTGCAGGCCGCGGGCCTGTTCAGCGGTGGTCTCGGCCTTGGTCATGCACGGCAGCGCGAAGGCGCTGCCGGAGACGGCGGAAATGGCTGCGAATGCTACCGCCGCGTGTGCGGCACGGCGCAGGAATGCACGGAATCCGCCATTGCCTCGATACATGCTAGTGACCTCTCTTCGATCCGCGACATGGCCGCTTACCGTGCGGCGCATGTGTAACCCCCAGACAGTCACTATAGCCGCGCCGGCGCTAAATCTCAAAATCGGAATTGTTGGCGGGCAGCGCGTCGTCGCCGTAGCGGATCGACGGGCCGTCGGCGCGGATGCGTTCGCGGGCGGTCAACGGCTGATGGTCGCCGGTGATCTCGATGGCATAGACGCCGACGACCAGGTTGGCCCTGGCGTCGTTCTCGGCGGCGGCGACCAGCGCGTCCGCTTCGACGCCGGCGGCGACGGTCGCCGCCTGGATGTCGGCGGTCCAGCCGGAGCCGCTGTTGAAGTAGACGATGATGCCGTCGCGCAGGCGGTTCGCCGTCACCACCCGGTATACTTCCACGTCGCCGTCCGCCATGGCGGTTCCTTTCGTCTGCCGCGCCGGGTCCATGACCCTGGCGCGAACTCCCCGTCGCGCCTGTTTGACAATAGCCCCCGCCCGGCGGCAAGAACTTTTTGCCGTCCTGGGACGCCGAGGCCGCTTCTTGCCGCGCCCGCGGCCCGCGACTATACAGGTTGGCAACGCCAACGCGCCAAACCAGACCCACCGGACGCGAGCTGAAGGAAACGCCCTTGCCCGAGCAGATCGGCTACTATTTCGAAGACCTGGCCGAAGGCATGACCGCCTCATATGCCAAGACCGTGACGGATGCCGACATCGTGCTGTTCGCGGGTGTCAGCGGCGACACCAATCCGGTCCACCTCAACGACGAATTCGCGCGGGAGACCATGTTCAAGGGCCGCATCGCCCACGGCATGCTGTCGGCCAGCCTGATCTCGACGGTGTTCGGCACCAAGATGCCGGGACCGGGCTGCATCTACATGAGCCAGACACTGCGCTTCAAGGCGCCGGTGCGGCCCGGCGACACCGTCACCGCCCGGGTCACCGTCGTCGAGCTGAAGCCGGAGAAGAAGCAGGCCCGCTTCGACTGCGTATGCCTGGTGAACGGCAAGGCGGTGCTCGACGGCGAGGCGATCATCCTGGTGCCATCGCGGCCGGCGGCATAGATCCCACGCCCATGAAACTCTACCGGCATCTGGAGAACCTGCCGCGCAGCGTGACGGGCTCCGTCGTCGCCTGGGGCAATTTCGACGGATTTCACAAGGGCCACCAGGCGGTGGTCCGGCGCGCCGCCGACATCGCCGACGAGATGGGCGCGCCGCTCGCGGTGATGACCACCGAGCCGCATCCGTCGCAGTTCTTCCGGCCGGACACGCCGTCGTTCCGGTTGATGAGCCTGCGCTCCAAGGCCCAGGCGCTGGAGGCGTTCGGCGCCGACGTGGTGTTCGTGCTCCCCTTCGATGCCGCCCTCGCCGGCACGCCGGCCAAGGACTTCGTGCGCGACGTGCTGGTGAACAAGCTCAGGGCCAGGCACGTGGTGACCGGCTACGACCAGCGCTTCGGCAAGGGACGGGGCGGCGACGCCGACCTGCTGCGCCGCATGGGCGAAGGCGCCGGGTTCGGCGTCACCGTGGTCGAGCCGCTGGAAGTGGACGGCGGGGTCTATTCCTCGTCACGGGTGCGCGAGCACCTGCGCAACGGCGATCCCGAGCAGGCGGCGCTGCTGATGGGCCACTGGTGGCGCATCGAGGGCCGGGTCGAGCAGGGCGACCAGCGCGGCCGCACCATCGGCTTTCCCACCGCCAATGTGAGCTGGGGGGACTACCTCGAGCCCAGGCTGGGCGTCTACGCCGTGCGCATGCATGTGGAGGACGGACCGCACCGGGGCGCCTATGCCGGCGTCGCCAATCTGGGCCGACGGCCCACTTTCGGGAAGACCGACATCAGCTTCGAGGTCCACCTGTTCGACTTCGAGGGCGATCTCTACGGCGCCCATGCGGGCGTGGACATGATCGCATTCATCCGGCCCGAGCAGAAATTCGACGGCCTCGACGCGCTGAAGGCGCAGATCGCCGCCGACGCCGGGGCGGCGCGCGACATCCTGGCGAGCCCGGCCGCGGCAGCCGGCCGTTTCCCTCCGGCGACGCGGCGGACCTCGACAGGCACCGGCCCGGCCTGATACACACACCAACCGGATTCGGACGACGCGGCGTTGACGCCGCAAGCGATTGGCACGGATGACGCTTCACATATCACCACAGACGACGACAAGTCCGGGGCGCGCGCCATGAGCCGCCGCTCCAACATCGGCTGGGCAGTCGCCGCCGGCACCATCGCGCTCGACCAGGCGGTCAAGTGGTGGCTGCTCGTCTCCTACGACATCGCCTCGCGCCATCCGGTCGAGATCACGCCGTTCTTCAACCTGGTGATGACCTGGAACCGGGGCGTCAGCTTCGGCCTGTTCAGCGACTATGGCGACCTGATGCGCTGGCTGCTGTTCGGGTTCGCCGTCGCCGTCTCCATCGCGCTGGCCGTGTGGATGATCCGCGCCGCGACCCTATTTCTTACCGTGGCGCTCGGCCTGATCATGGGCGGCGCGCTGGGGAATGCGATCGACCGGATCGCGCACGGAGCAGTGGCGGATTTCTTTGATTTTCACGTGGCGGGATGGCACTTTTGGGCCTTCAATATCGCCGACAGCGCGATTTCGGTCGGGGTGGTCCTGCTGCTGTGGGACGCATTCTTCGGTACCGGCCGGCGGCAGGGCGAGTAAGGAAACAGGACACGATCATGGTGGCACGGAATTCGGTCGGCCTCTCGTTGGCGTTGGCGCTGCTGGCCACCGGCACGCTCAGCGGCTGCGGCGGCCTCAAGGATGCGCTGGGCGCCAACAAGTATCCGCCGGACGAGTTCGCGGTGGTGTCGAAGCGCGCGCTGGTGATTCCGCCGGACTACAATCTGCGCCCGCCGGGACCGAACCAGCCCAAGCCGAAGGACGCCGATCCGTCAGAGATGGCGCTTCTGGCGCTGTTCCCGGAATCCAAGCGTCAGGTGGCGATCACCTCGCCGGCCGAACAGCAGCTGATGAAGGCCACCGGCGGCGCCGGAGCCGACGCCGACGTGCGCTCGGACCTGTCGCCGGAGGGCAACGTGGTCAACAAGGGCAACATGACCGAGCAGTTGCTGTACGACAACAAGGTGGAAGGCGCGCCCCAGACCACCATCCAGCGCGAGCAGCCCACCCAGTCGTCGCCAGACTATATCGGTCCGCTCCAGTAAAGAGGTGCCACCTGAGACAGGACGCACGGCCGGCCCGTCACCTGCTCGGTTTTCTCGTCGCCCTGCTGATCGCCGTCTCGGGCATCGGACAGTCGCGCGCCGCCGAGCCGCTCGACAGCCATGAATACACCCTCGCCAACGGCCTGAAGCTCCTCGTCATCGAGGACCACCGGGCGCCGATCGTCACCCACATGGCCTGGTACAAGGTGGGCGCCACCGAGGAGTTCGCCGGCAAGACCGGTCTCGCACACTTCCTCGAGCACCTGATGTTCAAGGGCACCGCCAAGGTGCCTTCAGGCGAGTTCTCCAAGACCGTCAGCCGCAACGGCGGCCAGGACAACGCCTTCACCTCGTCCGACTACACCGCCTATTTCCAGCAGGTCGCCGCCGACAAGCTGCCGCTGGTGATGGAGATGGAGGCGGACCGCATGGTGAACCTGAAGATCGCCGAGGACGAGGTGAACCAGGAGCGCGACGTGGTCATCGAGGAGCGCCGCACCCGCACCGAGAATTCCCCGCCCGCCCTGTTCCGCGAGCAGCTGGATGCCGTGCAGTTCCTGTCGCATCCCTACCGGGTGCCGGTGATCGGCTGGATGCGGGACATCGAGACCCTGACCCGCGCCGACGCGCTCGGCTTCTACAAGCTGCACTATGCGCCCAACAACGCGATCGTGGTCGTGGTCGGCGACGTCGAGGCGGACGCCGTCAAGGCGCTGGCCGACAAGACCTATGGCGTGATCCCGCGCAAGGACGTTCCGCCGCGCACCGTCAGCGTCGAGGCGCCGCAGCTGGCGGCCCGCGAACTGGTGATGCACGACGCGCGTGTCAGCCAGGCATCGTGGGTGCGCACCTACGCGGCGCCGAGCTACCAGTACGGCGACAGCAAGCTGGCCGTTCCGGCCGAGGTGCTGAACGAGATTCTTGGCGGCGGCACGACCAGCCGGCTCTACCAGACCCTCGTGGTGGAAAAGCAGCTGGCGATCGAGGCCGGCTCGAGCTATGGCGGCAGCGGGCTGGGCCCATCCACCTTCGGCATCTCGGTCCGGCCGCGCAACGACGATCCGGCGCCGATTCCGGCGGCCGTCGAGGCGGTCATCGCCGAGGTCGCGAAGAACGGCGTCACCGACGAAGAACTGAAGCGCGCCAAGAAGTCGCTGAAGGCGGCCGCCGTCTACGCCCGCGACAGCGGCGAGGGGCTGGCCAACATCTTCGGGGCGGCGCTGGTCACCGGCCGCACCGTGCAGGACGTGATGAGCTGGCCCGACAGGATCGAGGCGGTCACCAACGCCGACATCATCGCGGCCGCCCGTGCCGTGTTCGTGCCCGAGCGGTCGGTCACCGGCATGCTGCTGCCCGTACCCGGCGCGCCGCCCGCCGGACCGCCGCCGCCGCCGCCCGGACCGGAGCACCCGTGATGACCCGCATCCTCGCAGCCCTGTTGCTGGTCTTCGCCTTCGCCGCCAGTCCGTTCGACAGGGCCGAGGCCGTTGAGATCAAGGAAGTGGTCAGCCCCGGCGGCATCAAGGCCTGGCTGGTCGAGCAGCATTCGATTCCACTTATCGCCGTCAGCTACGAGTTCGCGGGCGGCGTCTCGGCCGATCCGCCGGGCAAGGGCGGCCTGGCCTATCTGGCCTCCGGCCTGATGAACGAGGGCGCCGGCGAGCTGGATGCGCTGGCCTTCCAGAAGGCGCTCGACGAACGGGCCATCCGCATGAGCTTCGACGCCGACCGCGACCAGTTCAGCGGCGGCATGGTGACGCTGACCGAGGAGAAGGACGAGGCTTTCCGCCTGCTGGGGCTGGCGTTGTCGAAGCCGCGCTTCGACGCCGACGCCGTCGAGCGGGTGCGCGACCAGGTGCGCTCGATCCAGCGCTCGGAGGACGACCAGCCGCGCTCCATCGCCGCCAAGGCATGGATGAAGGCCGCGTTCCCCGGCCATCCCTATGCCAGCAACACCACCGGCACGCCGGAAAGCCTGGCCGGCCTGACCGCCGCCGATCTGCGCGGCTATGTGAAGGACAACTTTTCCCGCGACCGGCTGATCGTCGGCGTGGTCGGTGACGTCACGCCCGCCGAGCTGGGTCCGCTGCTCGACAAGACCTTCGGCGCGCTGCCGGCGAAAGGCGCCGAACTGAAGGTGCCGGACATCACGCTGGCACAGGCAAAGACCCAGATCATCGCGCGCAAGGTGCCGCAGAGCGTCGCCGTGTTCGGCATGCCCGGCATCAAGCGCGACGATCCGGACTGGTACGCCGCCATGGTGGTAAACCAGATCTTCGGCAGCGGCGGATTCTCGTCGCGGCTGATGGAGGAGGTGCGGCGCAAGCGCGGCCTGACCTACGGCGTCTACACCTACCTGCAGCCCTATACCCATGCCGGGCTGGTGCTCGGCAGCGTCGCGACCGTGAACGCCCGCATGGGCGAATCGAAGCAGGTGATCGAAGCCGAAATCGCCCGCATGGCCGAAAGCGGCGCCACCGAGACCGAGCTAGCCGACGCCAAGACCTTCCTGACCGGCTCCTACGCGCTCAACTTCGACACCAGCGGCGCCATCGCCGGCCAGCTGGTCGGCATCCAGCGCTACGGCTTCGGCCGGGACTTCATCGACAAGCGCAACGCCTATATCGAGGCGGTGACTCTCGCGGACGTGAACCGGGTGGCCAAACGGCTACTGGACCCCAGCCGGCTGTTCTGGGTTATCGTGGGCGAGCCGGGGGGACTCGACTCGAAGCCGGAGACCGTGAAACCATGATACCGTTCACCCAGAATCTGGATGCCTGCTTCGAGGACGCCGTCCGCGGCGGCATCAGCCGGGCGGCGTTCGACGGGGCCATGGGCAAGGCCGCCGCTGGCGTGGCGCGCATCCGCGCCGCCTACACCGACCGCACCCTGCCGCTGCTGCGGCTGCCCGAGGACACCGCCGACCTGCTGAGCCTGACCGACATCGCCGGGCTGCTGTCGCGCCAGAGCAGCCATGTGGTGGTGCTGGGCATCGGCGGATCGAGCCTGGGCGGCCAGACCCTGACCACGCTGGCCAAACGCGGCCGCAAGCCGTCGGTGGAGTTCGCCGACAATCTGGATCCGGTGGCGCTGGGCGAGATGCTGACCGAGATCGACTTCCTGGACACCAGCTTCATCGTCGTGTCCAAGTCGGGCGGCACGCCCGAGACGCTGGCCCAGTTCCTGGTGCTGCTCGACGCCTACCGGTCGCGCGGCATGGGCGAGGAAGTGGGCGCTCGGGTGCTCGCCATCGTCCAGCCGGGCGCCAGCCCGCTGCGCGACATCGCCGGGCAATGGTCGATCCCCATACTCGATCACGACCCGGATGTGGGCGGACGCTTCTCGGTGCTGTCATGCGTCGGCCTGCTGCCCGCGTCCATCGCCGGGCTGGATCCTTGGGCCATTCGCGCCGGCGCAGCCGCCGTGCTGCGGGACGTGCTGCGGTCGGAGACCTCGACGCCCGCGCTGGGCGCCGCCATGATCGGCGCGCTGGCCGAGGAAAAGGGCGTCACCACCCTGGTGATGATGCCCTATGTGGGAAGGCTGGAGCGGGTCGGGCACTGGTACCGGCAGCTTTTGTCCGAAAGCGTCGGCAAGGACGGCAAGGGACTGACGCCGCTGGCCGCGCTGGGGCCGGTGGACCAGCATTCCATGCAGCAATTGCTGGTCGACGGCCCCGACGACAAGCTGGTGACCGTGATCACCGCCGACATCGCCGGCACCGGCCCGACGGTCCCGGCCGACCTGGCGCAGGACAAGGCGCTGTCGTTCATGGCCGGGCGCACCATCGGCGACATCGTCGCGGCGCAGGGCAAGGCGAGCATGGACGTGCTGATCCGCAAGGGTCACCCGGTCCGCCACATGCATGTGGAGCGGGTCGACGAAAAGACCGTCGGCGGCCTGCTGATGCACTTCATGCTGGAAACCATCATCATCGGGGATATTCTGGGCGTCGATCCGTTCGACCAGCCCGCCGTCGAACTGGGCAAGGTCCTCACACGGGAATACCTCCAGGCCTCATGAGCATCCGCCTCCTGCCCGAGACCACCGTCAACCGCATCGCCGCGGGAGAGGTGGTGGAGCGGCCGGCGAGCGCCCTCAAGGAACTGGTCGAGAACTCCATCGACGCCGGCGCGCGGCATGTGGACGTGGTGCTGGCGGGCGGCGGCATCGAGTATATCGGCGTGACCGACGACGGCGCCGGCATGGTCCGGCCCGACCTGGAGCTGTGCATCGAGCGCCACGCCACCTCCAAGCTTCCCGATGACGACCTGCTGAACGTGGCCTTCCTGGGATTTCGCGGCGAGGCGCTGCCGTCGATCGGCGCGGTCAGCCGCCTGACCATCGCCAGCCGGGCGCGCGGCACGACCGAGGCCTGGCAGATCGGCGTCGATGCCGGCAAACGCATCCCGGCGCGCCCCGCTGCCCTCAACCAGGGCACCAAGGTCGAGATTCGCGACCTGTTCTACGCGACACCAGCGCGGCTCAAATTCCTCAAGGGCGAGCGTACCGAGCTCAATCAGGCGGTGGAGATGATGCGCCGCCTCGCCATGGCCAATCCGGAGGTGGGCTTCACCCTGACCCACGACAACCGGGTGATGCTGAGGGTGCCGCCTGCGCCCGGCGACCTGTTCGACCAACGGCTGCTGGCCCGGCTGTCGGCGCTGCTGGGCGCGGACTTTGCCGAGAACACCATCCCTATCGACGCCGAACGCCGCAGTTTCCGGCTGAAGGGCTATGCCGGCGTGCCGACCTACAACCGCGGCAATGCGCAGCAGCAATATCTGTTCGTCAACGACCGGGCGGTGCGCGACAAGCTGTTCGTCGGCGCGGTGCGCGGCGCCTACATGGACTACCTGGCCCGCGACCGGCATCCGGTGCTGGCGCTGTTCCTCGACGCCGATCCCGAGGATGTGGACGTCAACGTCCATCCCGCCAAGGCCGAGGTGCGCTTCAAGGATTCAG
>CAMBYA010000034.1 GCA_945872035.1 Rhizobium sp. Q54 | reverse complement strand
GTTAGATTTCAATATTAGTTGCTCATGGGTACAGGGCCAAAGCCCAAGCTCACGAACACGCGCACATTCATGACAACCATCACCAGCACGCCCATGATCCAGATTACGGTGATGGTGCATTTAATTCGGCATCGACTTCGGCCCACAATTGCAGGGTGTGAGCGCGCCGCGGACTGTCAATTTAGTACACTGTCACCGTAACCTAAGTGGATTGCGCCTATTAGTGCGAGTGTCACCTGCGTCCAAGGTTCTGCAACCACGCTATCCGCCGAATTAGCTCGTCGATGGCGCACTGGGCCCCGACCATGTTGTATGGTGTGTCGCCAACGGCCTGCACTTCCTGCTCACATATCGCATCCTTATCCTTCAGCCATTGCCGCTGGCTGTCTCGAAGCAAAATTTGCGAGCGACTGTTCGGCATTTTAGCAATGGCTGTCCGATAACTGGCATTCAGCAGCACATCAAGGCGAGGGCTTTCGTCTGCCATGCACTCGACGGCCTCAGCATTATCAAGTGAAGCGTTCAGGCAACGCTGGTACTTGGCGCTGCTAATTTCATCAGCCTGCTCGGGGGTAACTTGGAAATGGACGTAGTCGCCCAGGCTATTGGCAGAGAGCAACGTAAGCATAAGTAGAACACGCATGCCGGGAGGATCGCATGGCTCAGTGGAGTAGACAACGTCTGCTTGCCACCGTGAACGGCCAGGCCGAATCCGACCCATTGCGGACGTTAGGCACCTTGAGGTTAGATCATAGCCCCATAGTTGGGTAGGCATCTGCCGCAACAAGGAATCCGGAGTGAACTGGAGGGACGTGCATATCGGCTTCGAAGGTGACGCCGTCAAAATCGGTGGCCTTCGGGTTTGGGGAACCAAATGGCGACGGGTCCAAAACGACCCGATCAACCTGCCTCACCCAGCACACAAACACGAAATGCATCCCTTCTGGATTTATGAAATTGGGACCGAGGAAAAGCCTATCCGCTTCGCGGCGACAGAACTGTCAGCAGGCGTCTGGGGCTTTTACGCTCCTGCTGAATAATAACCATCAATGGTCGGTCTGCATCCGACCCATTGTGGGCCTGGGCCGAGGCCATTAGCCTTGCCTAATGAATCTCAAGACAGCTTCTGTCTGCTTGAGACGTTCGTGGAGATGCTGGAGTGATCCGTACAGCTGCGCTTGTGCTACTTCTGCCGATTGCCGGCTGTGACGTGGAGTTTGGACCAAGCCTGACTGTCGCGCAATTTGGCGAGATATCGAGGAATTGCGGCCTCTCCCCAAAAGTTCGTTTGGAGCAGCAGGGTCGAGATGTTCCGATGATCGTGCTCACCGACGCACACCCAACGCGTGGACAAGTTGAATGCATCCGGGTCGAGAAAGACCGGCTTGGCGCTACAGCGGATATGGCGAATTGACTCTGCAGTGCGACGTCCGCTTTCCACCCTCAACCGCCAGGCAGAATCCGACCCATTGCAGACGTTCGCGCTGCCTGTAAGCTTTGATCATGCTGCTTGTGATGCTGCTAATTGCGGTTTTTGCGCTGATGGGGCTTGCAAGCGTCGGCGCGCTTGCGATGTTCGCCTATCATGGCATTCGGCTATTCTGGCTTAGCGAGGAAGCCCACGCTGACCCGGCCACCAAATGGCTGAAGGTTTTTCTGATATTTGGTCTTCCCGGCCTCGCGCCAGGTCTGATTGCGCTTTCGATCCTTTTCTGACCCCGCATGCAGCAATCCAGAACGACCGTTCTCGATCCGACCCATTGCGGACGTTCCAGCATGAAGGCAGCATCTGCGTATGATGGACCGGCAGCCTAGCCAGATTGTTACATGCGCGCTTGCAGCTGGAGATTTATGTGGGCTGCTCATCGGAAAACCCGAATATGCCTACCTCCCCGTGCGCTCGCTTGCACCGGGAAATACTGATTTGGCAGCATTGCTTGGCGCGCTGTATGACGAAACGAATGTCTCAGAGCGTGAGCGTATACGTGCTGATTATGAAGCAGCCTTAATGAGCGCATTGGAGTCCTACAGCGGGATCGGCCCGGTGGCGTATGCCATTTTATTTGAGGCGCTGAGGCAGGAACGATCTCGGAGGCCAATGAACATTGCCTTGGGCGCAATCGCCGAGAGACTGCGCGATGCGATTCAATTGCATCGCGAGGAGCTTAGCCTCGATTTCTCCGGAGCGGGAAACGGATGGTCGAACGGTTGGATTGGGGAATTGGAACGCCTTAGCAAACTGTCGGAAGAGTTGGGCGGACCGTCATTCGCTTAACCTAAAGCGGTGTCTTGCTCGCCATGAACAGCCAGGCTGAATCCGACCCATTGCGGAAATTCGGACACCCACCCAAAATGTGTGAATGGACCCCTCATCCAACGCTAAGGCAGCCGCAAGAGAACTCGCTCGGACGTGGGGAGCGAAACCCAAAGTTTTTCGTCATTGGGATAAACCAGAACTGCATCACATTGATGTGGCGTCATGTAACGATACACCGGTGGAAGGGTGTGTTGGCGTCGGAACGGTTGGGCTTTCCGATCATGACCTGGGTTTAGGGCAGGTGCGGATAGAGCTCGTTGGTGCTTTCCCACGATCCTTCATAGCCGCGCCGAACATAGCGGCGACTTGCGCTTTCAATGCCTTCAAAGACGGTGTGCAAACCCGACCTGACTCGATCCATGTAAACGTTATCAGCCTCTACAGGTCGACGGGTGTGCCGCACGTGCTGTTGACCGACCCATTTTTGTGGGCGGATGGTCCCCAAACCCTGGATGATTCAGCGTTGAAAATAGCGTGGCTGATGATGGTTCCTGTCTCGGAAAGCGAGCGGCGCTTTGCCTACGAAAACGGAGTAGCCGCGCTGACCGACCTGTTTGAACAGAGACAGATCGACATCTTCAATCTTGACCGCGAGGCCGTCGCTTAACGGCTGCTTTCCACCCAACTCGGTCATGGCGGCAGTCCTGGCCGGTGCTCCAGAGCGGACGTTCCGCCACCTGACGTTCAATGTCCGCTTTCGGAAACGCCGGCAATCGGTCCGAACGGCGACAATGGGTCGATGGCGGACGGTCCGCCAAGCATACCAGGCATCCCGACAGACCCATCGGTTGCCGAGGTGCTGGGGACATGTGCCGACGCCCAGGTGCCGTGCGGCCCGGTCTATGCCATCGATGAGATCTTCGACGACCCGCAATACGCCGCGCGGGGGAACATCGCCATGGTGCCCACGAGGATCGCCGACATGGCCAATGTCATGCCGAGGCTGACGGGCACGCCCGGCGCCATCGACTGGGCGGGCAAGCCGCTGGCGTCGGATAATGAGAGCGTGTTCCAGGGGTTGCTGGGGTTGAGCGACGAGGAGATCGCGGCACCGAGGGACAAGGGCGTGATTTAAGATATGCCGTCATCCCCGCGCGCGCGGGGACCCATCCCGACCCGGGACTCGCAACTATCGCGTGGAGAGATGGGTCCCCGATCGCAAGTCTCGCAGCCGCGAACCTGCCGGTTCGCGGGCTCGACCGGCGTCGGGGATGACAACTTCAGAGCGTGCGAACGCTCAGTTGACGCCTGTGGGCGAAAGCCGGGACCCAGGGGATCACAGGGCTCAGTCCCTTCCCCGTTCTGGGTCCCGGCCTTCGCCGGGATAACAGTAATTTATTGATTTCAATAGTTTAAAGCGTGAACCCGCCGTCGATCACCAGCTCGGACCCGGTCATGAACCGGCTTTCGTCGCTGGCCAGGTAGAGGATGGCGCCGGCCACGTCCTCGGGCTCGCCGAGGAAGCCGATGGGGTGCTGGGCGACCAGCGAGGCCAGCAGGTCCGGGCCGTTGTGGCTGCGCGCGACCCAGGCCTTCATCCGGCCGGTCAGGATGTAGCCGGGATGCACCGAGTTCACCCGGATGCGGTAGCCGGCGCGGGCGCAGTGCAGCGCCACCGACTTGGTCAGCAGCCGGACGCCGCCCTTCGACGCCGAATAGCCCGCCTCGTGCGGCGCGGCGCGGATGCCGTGGACCGAGGACAGGTTGACGATCGAGCCTCCCGCGCCCTTCATCAGCTCGATGCCCAGCTTGCAGCCGATGAACACGCTGTCCAGGTTCCGGCGCATCACCGTGTGATAGTCGTCCAGCGTGCGCTGCTCGATGTTGCCGTCGGGCAGGCCGCCGCCGACATTGTTGACCAGTACGTCCAGCCGCCCGAAGCGGCCGCGCACCGTGTCCGCGACCTGCCGCCAGCTGTCCTCGCTGGTGGCGTCGTGGGCGAGGCCCAGCCCACCGAGCGAGTCGCCCAGCGCCGCCGCGCCTTCCTCATTGATATCGGTGACGACGACCGTCGCGCCCTCGGCCGCCAGCAGCCGGGCGGCCGCCTCGCCGATGCCGTCGGCGCCGCCGGTGACCAGCGCGATCCTGCCCTCGACCCTGCCCATGGTCTTCTCCCCTACAGCGTGTAGCCGCCGTCGATCACCAGCTCGGATCCGGTCATGAACCGGCTTTCCTCGCTGGCCAGGTAGAGGATGCCGTTGGCGATGTCCTCGGGCTGGCCGAGGAAGCCGATGGGATGCTGGGTGAGCAGCGCGGCCCTGACATCGGCGCTGTTGTCGGCGCGCTCCATCCACGCGATCAT
Source organism: Rhizobium sp. Q54 (assembly GCA_945872035.1). Taxonomy (GTDB): domain Bacteria; phylum Pseudomonadota; class Alphaproteobacteria; order SMXS01; family SMXS01; genus RI-34. The sequence goes on along the minus strand of CAMBYA010000034.1, from coordinate 7,891 downwards.
CTGGGTGGTCAGGATATAGCCCGGATGCACCGAGTTGGAGCGGATCCGGTAGCCGTTGCGGGCGCAGTGGAGCGCCACCGACTTGGTCAGCAGCCGCACCGCGCCCTTGGCCGCCGAATAGGCCGCCTCGTGGGCGGCCGCCTTGATGCCGTGAATCGACGACACGTTGACGATGGAGCCGCCGCCCGCCATCGCACTACCCTGGCCCTTCATCAGCTCGATGGCGCATTTGGAGCCGATGAACACGCTGTCGCAGGTCACCCGCATGACCTTGTGGTAGTCCTCGAGCGTCTGGTGCTCGATGTCGCCGATGCCGGCGCCGATGCCGGCGTTGTTGACCAGCACGTCGAGCCGGCCGTAGCGGTCCTTGACCGCCGCGATGGCGGCGTGCCAGTCGGCCTCGCTGCCGGCGTCGTGCGCGATGCCCATGCCGCCGAGCTCCGCGCCCAGCGCCTTCGCGCCCGCCTCGTTGATGTCGGTGACCACGACGGTCGCGCCCTCGGCCGCCAGCAGGCGCGCCGTCGCCGCGCCGATGCCGTCAGCGCCGCCGGTGACCAGCGCGATCTTGCCCTTAACCCTGTCCATGTTTCCTCCCCAAGGCGCCCCCGTGCGCCGTCCGACTATAGGAGCATGTGCAACACGCGTCACGCAACGGGGACGTCCGGTGAAAAGACCGTTGACGGCGGACCCGTTCATCCCCGAACATACGCAAGATTCTTCACTGGCGCTGAAATTCACCGAGTCCCCCGAAAGGCGGAAGTCACCCCATGAAGCAGCTCGAAGGAAACGTCGCCATCGTCACCGGCGCCGGGCGCGGCATCGGCAAGGCCATCGCCATCGCCTATGGCCGCGAGGGCGCCCGGGTGGCCGTCGCCTCGCGCACCAAGTCGACCGTGGACGAGGTGGTGAAGCAGATCCGCGACGAGGGCGGCGAGGCGATTCCGGTCGTGGTGGACGTGTCCGAGCGCGACCAGGTGTTCCGCATGGTCGACGAGACGGTGAAGGCCTATGGCACCGTCGACATCATGGTCAGCAACGCCCAGGGCTTCGGCACCAAGGAGAAGCCGCAGGGCTCGACCGTGTTCGTGGGCGTGGAGGATTCGACCGACGCCGAGATCTATTACACCTTCAACAGCGGCGCGATGGCCAGCCTGTGGGCGATGCAGGCCGTGTTCCCGATCATGAAGGCGAAGAAGTGGGGCAAGATCATCAACTTCTCGTCCACCTCGGGCATCCTGGGCACCACCGGCAACACCGCCTACAACATGGCCAAGGAGGCGATCCGCGCCGTCAGCCGCACCGCCGCCAACGAGTGGGGCCAGTTCGGCATCAACGTCAACATCATCAGCCCGACGCTGGCCTCGGACGCGTTCGAGAACTGGCGCAAGGCGCGCCCCGAATTCGTCACCGCCCTGGAGCAGGCGCTGCCCATGCGCTATTTGGGCGATCCGCTGATCCACGGCGCGCCGCTGTGCGTGTTCCTCGCCAGCCACGGCTCGGACTACATCACCGGCCAGACCTTCATGCTCAACGGCGGCAAGCTGATGCCGTAAGGCCAACCAGTTCAACGGGGAGACTTGGGGCGTCCCTCGGGACGCCCTATTTTTTCGCGGCGAGCGGCAGCCGGACGCGGGCGCGCAGGCCGCCGCCGTCCCGGTCTTCCAGCGCGATGGTGCCAGCATGGCGGGCGACCACGTCGGCGACGATGGCGAGACCCAGGCCGAAGCCGGGTTCGTCCAGGTTGCGGGCACCGTCGCGGCGGTAGAACGGCTCCAGCACCGCCTGGCGCTCGGCCGCCGGGATGCCCGGGCCGCGATCCTCGAACAGCATCTCGGCCGTGCCGCCCACGGCGCGCAGGGTGATCTCGACCGCGCCGCCATATTTGAGGGCGTTGGAGATCAGATTGTCGACGGCGCGGGACAGGGCCGTGCGCCGGACCGGCGCCATGACGGGCGCGGCCGGCAGGGACAGCGACACCTTCGCCGGGTCGGGCAGCCCGTCCGCCCGGTCGCGGAGCAGCGCGCCGAGGTCGGCCGGCTCGGCGGGTTCGGCGTCGTGGTCCAGCTTGGCCAGGGTCAGGGTGTCGGTCATCATGGCGTGCATGCCGGCGATGTCGTCGATGGCCTTGCGGCGCTGGTCCGGATCCTCGATGAATTCGGTGCGCAGCCGCAGCCTGGTCAGGTAGGTGCCCAGGTCGTGGCCGATGGCCGCCATCATCCGCGAGCGGCCGGCGACCAGCGCGCCGACCTGACCCTGCAGCCGGTTGAACGCGCCGATGAGCTGGCGCACCTCCTTCGAGCCCTGTTCCGGCAGGGTCTCGGGCGCGGCGCTGGCTCCGAACCGGTCGACGGCGCCCGCCAGCCGCCGCAGCGGCCCGAGCTGGCGCAGCAACAGGAACAGGGCGGCCGCGCCGATGACGATGGCCGCGGCCAGCGCGATCATCGACAGCCGCAATCCGTCGAACTGGCCGGCGCGCCAGCCGCGCACCTCGACGATCGCCGTGCGCCCATCCTTCAGGCCGATGGCGAGGCGCAGCGGGTTGGCCAGCCAGAACCGGTCGCGGCGGCGTATCAGGCGAGGTTCGTCGCCCTCGCCGCCCTCGACGGAGACGCTCACCGCCCGGCCGTCGAGCGCCCGGCGGTAGGACGCCAACGCCAGCCGCAGGCCGGGCATCCGCACGTCCCGGCCCGGCTCGGGCGGCGTGGTCACGACGAACACAGTCTGGCTGCGGGAGGTAAAGGCGGCGAGCAGGCCGGGAAGCCGGCCGGGCGGCGCCGCCTCGATCTGCCCGACCATGGCGGCCAGCTGCCGCGCGGGCGGCAGCAGCACCCCGCCCGCCAGCCCGTTGCCGCGCGCCTGCAGATAGCCCAGCCCGCCCAGGACAGATGTGAGCGCGGCGAGCGACAGGGCCAGCAGCAGGCCGATCTGGAACACCAGCCCGCGCATCAGGCTTTCGTCACCGTGGCCGCCAGCATGTAGCCGGCGTTGCGGACGGTGCGGATCAGCACCGGATGGGCGCTGTCCGGCTCGATCTTGCGGCGCAGGCGCGACATGGCCACGTCGATGGACCGGTCGAAGGCTTCCCAGGTGCGCCCCTTGATCAGGTCCATGAGCTGGTCGCGCGACAGCACCCGGTGCGGATGCCGCAGCAGCACCAGCAGCAGGTCGAAGTCGCCGGTCGACAGCTCGATCTCCGCGTCGCCGCGGAACAGCCGCCGCGCATCCACGTCCAGGGTGAAGGCATCGAACCGCAGCCGGTTGCCCGACGGCAACGGCGCGGCGGCGGCCGGCGCGCAGCGGCGCAGCACGGCGCGGATGCGGGCGACCAGCTCGCGCGGGTTGAACGGCTTGGCCACGTAGTCGTCGGCGCCCAGTTCCAGCCCGACGATGCGGTCGATGTCGTCGCTGCGGGCCGTCAGCATGACGATGGGCACCGGGGACACGGCGCGCAGCCGGCGGCAGATGGAGAAGCCATCCTCTCCCGGCAGCATGAGGTCGAGCAGGATCAGGTCGGCGGGCCGCTCGGCCAGCAGCGCATCGGCCTCGGCGCCGTCGCGCGCCCGGCGCACCGCATCGCCGTCGCGCTCCAGCAGGCCGGCGACCAGCAGGGCGATTTCCCGGTCGTCCTCGACCAGCAGGATGGACTGCTTTTCCGCCATGCTCTGGTTTTGCGCCCGCGCGCCCTGCCGTTCAAGCCCGGTTACATGCCGTTACACATGGTCACCGGCGCGAAATCCGCCGGCTACACGCCGCGCCCATGTTCATCCCATGCCAACCGCACCATGGAGATGCTCATGACCTGGAAACTTCCCCTGCTCGGCGCGTTGTTCGCCCTCGCCGCTTCGCCCGCCCTGGCGCAGGGCATGGAGGGCCTGCGCGGCGTAGACCGCGACGGCAACGGCGCCATCGAGGTCGCCGAGGCCAGGGCGGCGGTGACGCTGCGCTTCAAGGCCATGGACGCCAACCGCGACGGCACGATCTCGGAGAAGGAATTCACCGACGCCAGCATGACCCGCATTTCCGAGGCCGACGCCGACGGCGACGGCAGGATCACCCGCCAGGAGATCCGCGCCCGCGCCATGGCCCGCTGGGGCCGCCAGTAACCAACCCGAGGAAAGGACCAGACCCATGAAGACCATCGCCTTCACCATCGCCGCCGCGGCCACCGCGATCGGCCTGATGGCCGCCACGGCTGGCGGCGCCGAGGCCCGCTCGTTCTCGCGCGGCACCAGCGTCCAGGGCCCGCACGGCCACGGCTATGAGCGCGGCTTCAGCTACAACCGGTCGCCGGGCCACATGGACAAGCGCCGGTATGTCGAGACCAGTTCGGGCCGGGGCGGCAGCCGCGGCGTCGAGCGCAACTGGAGCGCCGGCCACTACGACGCCGAGCGCGGCTGGGAGAACAACCGGGGCGGCAGCCGCACGGTGAACACCAGTTGCGACCGGGGCGCGGGCTGCGACCGCGACATCACCCGCACCTGGGCCAACGGTGAAACCCGCACCCGCGACGTCTGGCGCGACGACTGACCGGGCCGCGCGGGAGGCAGTCCGATCCCACCCCAGACGACGGGGCTGCCTCCCGCTTTATCGCGAAAATGCTCGAGGGACGGAGTGAGATTGCCAATCTCGGCCCTCACGCCGGCGTCAGCGTTGCTTCCTGGCCGTGGTCGCGGTGAAATCCGGAGCCTTGTTCGCCACCCAATCGACGAATTTGCGCACGTTGGGGTTGGCCAGCAGGCCGTCCACATCCATCCCATGGCGCTGCAGTTCAGAATTGGTGAAATTGGCGATCAGCGTCTGCTGGCAAATGGGGTGCATCGGCACCACATCGCGCCCGCCCCGGCTCTTAGGCACGGGATGGTGCCAGACAATGGTCTTGCCGGTCGGCCGGCCACAGAGCCAGCAGGGTACCGCCACCGCCGGAGCCTCGTCCTCGCGCTGCAAGTCTCCATAGGGATCAGGTCTTGAATGCTTGCGGGCCATGCGTCGAGCTGAATGCCTGAAGTTGCGCTGCGCGGCTACAGCGGTGCGGTCAAACAGTAGCACACCAGCTTCTACAGATAGTGGACGATCTCGCCGGGCGTCCGTAATGGGTCGAGGCTGTGTGGAACCGGCCTCGGTGGAAAGCGGACGCTCACGCTATCAGGATCGGGATCACGCAAGAGCTAAGTTTCGGTGACAGTGCATTAAATTGACAGTCCGCAGCGCGCTCACACCCGGCAAGTGTGGGCCGAAGTCGATGCCGAATTAAATGCACTGTCACCGTAATACAAGGTGCGCCGCTGTGCGTGTTCCTCGCCAGCAATGGCTCGGGCCATCTCACGTCAGGACCGCTCCTATGACCGAGTTGGGTGGAAAGTAGCCGTCCACGGTGGCAATGTACGATCACCTGCTTTGAAGCCGGACCGGCGCGCACGCAGGCCTTGGGCACGCGCAAGGGAATGGGGCAATTAATGACGGGAAAACAATTCTTTGGCAGATTTTCGCTCATGTTTATTCTTTTCTTTTTTAGTACATACAGGCCCTATTTGCTCCCCCTGCATTTTATAGGATGTTGGATATTATTGTTGGCCACAATAAAGCGAAGCGAGCAGATATCTAAATTCCATTCGGGTGCTGCTGGATTTGTATTGCTCGCATGCGGAGGGCTTATGTTTAATCTATGGGTAGTAAATACCCAACTCGATTTACTACCATGGCCGATCTATGGCGCTATGGGAGGGGGCGGCGTCCTCGCCGTCGGCCTCGGTGTTATTTTTCTACTGAACCTATTTCCCGAACCTCCGAACAAGATCTGACGCAATGGGTCGAAAGCGGCTCGCGCTGCGGCACGTTACGGTGATGGTGCACTAAATTGAGAGTCCGCAGCGCGCTCACACCCGGCAAGTGTGCGCCGAAGTCGATGCCGAATTAAATGCACTGTCACCGTATTAAGAACGCCACCGCCATAGCTATTGCGATGGTGATTTTCGTTTCATTCATTCAGGCTTTAAATCAGGATGGTCTGGCAAGACGCTGATATAAATACTACTTCATAGTATTCCTATACTTGCGCAACTGATATTGCGATGGTTTGATATCTGGCTCCGGCGCCCCGCTATGGTGCGAGGGTAGCCTGAGCCGCGGCCTGCGACGGCTGTTCCCGCCGCCCCGTCACCTTCGACAGCACCGCCTCCAGCACCGGGGTCATGATCCGCAGCTGCCTGGCGCGGATCACCACGTCCCACAGCGGCTCGAACTTCTTCCAGCCGGCGGCGTAGAAGAAGTGCTTGGCCTGGTGTTTCAGCGTGCCGTGGCTGAGCGCGGCGCGGGCGATGGACGGCCAGCGGTAGAACTCCCGGTAGGCCCAGTCGTAGCCGCGCTTGAGCGCCTCGGGCGTCAGCCGCGCGGGCCGGAAGACGACCGTGCGGGTGTCGTATTCGTCCCAGTTGCCGCTGGTCAGCCGGCCGGCCTTTGCCATCTGCTGGTAGAGGCGCGTGCCCGGATAGGGTGTCTGGATGTGGAAGGTGGCGGTGGTGACGCCGTGGTCCATGGCCCAGTCGACGGTGCGGCGGAACACGCCCTCGTCGTCGTCGTCCATGCCGAACACGAAGCTGCCGTTGATCATGATGCCGAGGCCGTGCAGCCGGTCGGTGACCGCCTTGTAGTCGCGCCCCAGATTCTGGACCTTGTTGGAGCCGGCGAGGTTGGCCGGCGACAGGCTCTCGAAGCCGACGAAGATGCTGCGCAGGCCCGCCTCGGCCGCCTGCTCGATCAGATTGCCGCGCAGGATCGAATCGACGGTGGCGGCGCCCTGGAACAGCCGGTTCATGCCGCGCATGCCCTCGAACAGCGCCGGCGCGAAGCGCCGGTCGCCCAGCAAATGATCGTCGAGGAAATAGAGGTGGCGGCCGGGCAGCCGGTCGATCTCGGCGAGGGCGTCGTCGACACGCTGGGTGTAGAAGGTGCGGCCGCCCTCGAAGAAGGCGTCCTTGTAGCAGAAGTCGCAGTGCTGCGGGCAGCCGCGGGTGACGACAAGGGAGTTGGGCACCAGGTAGTTGGCGCGGCGGATCAGGTCGCGGCGGATCGGCGGCACCCGCTCGAGCGTGCGGCCCGACGTTGACCGGTAGATTTTTTGCGGACGGCCGGCGCGGAAGTCCTCGAGGAACTGCGGGAAGGTCTGCTCGCCGGGGCCGAGGAAGATGGCGTCGGCATGGGGCGCGGCTTCTTCCGGCAGCGAGGTGACGTGCAGCCCGCCCAGCGCCACGAATGCGCCCCTGGCCCGGTAATGGTCGGCCAGCTTGTAGGACCGGTAGGCGTTGGTGATGTAGACCTGGATGATCACCAGGTCCGGACAGTCGTCGGTGGTCAGCTTTTCCACGTGCTCGTCGACGATGACGGCGCGGTCGTCCGGATCGAGATACGCGGCGAGCGTCGCCAGGCCCAGCGGCGGGAACAGCGAATATTTCACCGGCCGCCAGTGCGGGCCGGTCGCCTCGGTCAGCGCCGGCAGGATCAGCTTGACCCTGAGCGGGCGGTTGAAGCGCGGGCTCATCGGGCGGCCTCCTGCCTGAGCGGCGCGGCCGCCGCGCCGAGGCCGCCGAAACGGCGCTCGCGGCGGCGGAAATCGGCCAGCGCCGCGTCCAGGTCGGCGGCGGCGAAGTCGGGCCACATGACGTCGCTGAACACCAGCTCCGCATAGGCGCTTTCCCACAACAGGAAGTCGGACAGCCGCTTCTCGCCGCCGGTGCGGATCAGCAGGTCCACGTCGGGCACCGGGCTCAGCGTGCGGGCGAACAGCTCGACCGAGGGCGGCGAGCCGGAGCCGACCAGCGCAGCCGCGCCGGCGATGGCGTGGCGGGCCGAGTAGTCGACGGCGATGCGCACATGCAGGCCGCCGCCATGGGCGGTG
>CAMBYA010000033.1 GCA_945872035.1 Rhizobium sp. Q54 | reverse complement strand
TGTTCCTTTTCGACCGGACATCCCAGCACGTCGCGGTAGAACCGGACCATGGCGTCGACGCCGCGCACCCGCAGGACCACATGGTCCAACCCGGTGATGGCGAACGGCGCGGTCATGGCTGCCTGGCGAGATCCAGCGAGGCGTTGACGGTGAAGGTGTCGAGCAGCTTGACGATCTCGGGATCGGTGCAGCCCTTCTGCTGGACGGCGCTGGTCGCCACCTGATTGAGGTTCTGCATCCGGTTCAGCAAAAGGTCCGAGATTTCCTTGGCTGATTTGTCCGGCATCTGCTGGCGCATCTGCCTGATGGTGGCATGGTGCACGACGTTCAGGTTGCGCATGAAGCGCCCCATGGTCGGTTCGTCGGGCGGCTTGCACAACCCCGCCACCACGCCCGAGATCGAGAAATTGTCGAACATGGTGATGATCGGATCGCGCTGCTGCTGCGCCGACTGATCGGCAGGCGCGTCCGACGGCGGCGCCGACATGTCCACCTGCGCGTTCGCTGCCACCGGCGCGCCGAGCAGCAACAGCACGAGGAGGATACCGTTACGCGACACCGGAGGTCCCCAATGCGAGAAATTTGCGCCGGCGCTCGTCGCGCAGCATCTCCGGACTCTTGCCGGACAGGGAATCGAGGGCGCCGGCAATGGCGGTGCCCAGACGGTCGATGGCCTTGGCGGGATCCCGGTGCGCCCCGCCCAGCGGCTCGGCGACGATGTCGTCGATCACCTTCAGCCGCTTCAGGTCCTGCGCGGTCAGCTTCAGCGCTGTTGCTGCCTCCTCGGCGAAATCCGGGCTGCGCCAGAGGATCGACGCGCAGCCTTCCGGCGAAATCACCGAATAGATCGCATGTTCGAACATCAGCACCCGGTTACCGGCCGCCAGCGCCACCGCGCCGCCGGAACCGCCCTCGCCGACGATGCAGGCGATCAGCGGCACGCCCAGGTTGAGGCACGCCTCGGTCGAGCGGGCGATGGCCTCGGCCTGGCCGCGCTCCTCGGCGCCGACGCCCGGATAGGCGCCCGCCGTGTCCACCAGGGTGATCAGCGGCAGGCGGAAGCGGTCGGCCAACTCCATCAGGCGCACCGCCTTGCGGTAGCCTTCGGGCCGTGCCATGCCGAAATTGTGCTTCAGGCGGGTTTCCGTGTCCCTGCCCTTTTCGTGGCCCATCACCAGCACCGCCTCGCCGCGGAACCGCGCCAGGCCGCCCAGGATCGCCTGGTCGTCGCCGAAACCGCGATCACCCGCCAGCGGCGTGTAATCGTTGAACAGCCCCTCGACATAGTCACCGAAATGCGGCCGGCGCTGGTGCCGGGCCACCTGGGTCTTCTGCCAGGGATTGAGGTCCTTGTAAGTCTGGCGCAGCAGCTGCTCCAGCTTGCCTTCGAGGCGGACCACCTCGTCGACCACGTTCACGCCGCCCCCGTCGGAGAGGCGTTTCAATTCGCGGATCTTGCTTTCGAGTTCCGCGATGGGCTTTTCGAATTCCAGGACTGCTTCCATGATGGGGATATCGTTACGAACCCTGTTCGTTTCAAAGGAACGCGGCGCGCGCCCGGACGTTTTGAATCAGCGGCGGCCTGACGCCGGAGCACGTCTTGTACCTGAAACTGGCCCGACATGCTAACCCGGATCGGAGCGGTCCAAGCAAGGGAACGGTCGTGCGAAGGCGCACCGCCGATGTGGCGAATTTTGACTCACACGGACCGGCCGCCGGGCGTATGGTGATTTCATGCAAATCGACGTGATCTCGGATTCAATCTGTCCTTGGTGCTACATCGGCAAGCGACGCCTCGAGAAGGCGATCGCCGCGCGGCCGGACATCACCTTCGCGGTGATCTGGCGTCCCTACCAGCTCAACCCGGACACGCCGCGCGAGGGCTATGACCGCAAGGCCTACATGCAGGCCAAGTTCGGCGGCACCGACCAGGCCAAGGGCGTCTACAAGGTGGTCCAGGCCACGGCGAAGGAAGAAGGCCTGGAGTTCGCGCTGGAGAAGCAGAAACGCATCCCCAACACCCTCGATTCCCATCGCCTGAACCACTGGGCTCATACCGCCGGCGTGCAGGACGCGGTCATCGAAGGGCTGTTCAAGTCCTACTTCATGGACGGCGCCGACATCGGCGATCCCGCCGTGCTGGTGAAGGTGGCGAAGGAAGCCGGCATGGACGCGGGCGTGGTCGCCAAGCTGCTGGCCAGCGACGCCGACCGCGACCTGGTGCTCCGCGAGGAAGTCGTCGCCCGCCGCATGGGCGTCACCGGCGTCCCGTGCTTCATCATCGACCAGCGGCTGGTGATGGTCGGCGCGCAGGAGACCGACATGCTGCTACGCGCCATCGACCACGCGGCCGAGCAGGCCAGCCAGGCGGCGGAGTAGAGCGACCTCCCTACAGGTCGCGCTCAGGCACCGCTGTGTTGAAATTGTGCACACATGAGCGTATATTCATTGTGTGGACAATCGGAGCGCAAGATGGCCAACGCACAATCCAGCGACAAGCCCGGCCGGGATGTGACCATCAACCTGCGCGCCAGCGGCAAGCAGCGCACCCTCATCGACAGGGCAGCCGAGGCACTGGGCAAGAACCGGTCGGACTTCATGCTGGAAGCCTCGTGCCGGGAAGCTGAGTCGGTGTTGCTCGACCGCCGCTACTTCTCGCTGGACGCCGACGGGTTCGCGCGGTTCATGGCGATGCTCGATGCACCTCCTTCCGCCAATCCCAAGCTGCGCCGGCTTCTCGCCGAAAAGGCGCCTTGGGAGAAATGAGCGCCGACGAGTTCAGCCCGCCGGAAAGGTTGTCGGCGGACCACGACTTTTCTTCCTTCAATTCGGGCACACCGGTCCTCGACGACTGGCTGCGGAGGCGTGGGCTCCCCAATCAGGACAGCGGTGCCTCACGCACTTATGTCATCTGCGCTGGTGATCGGGTTATCGGATACTACGCGTTGGCTGCGGGGGCCGTGGCGCAAGAGGAGGCTAACGGGCGGGCACGGCGCAACATGCCGAATCCAATCCCGGCGATGGTGCTGGGCCGCTTGGCCATCGATGTCGCCTACCGGGGCCGCGGGCTTGGGAGAGCATTGCTCCGCGACGCCATCCTGAGGACCGCTCAAGCTGCCGAGATCGCGGGTATCAGGGTTTTGCTGGTGCACGCCCTGTCGGTCGATGCCCGAAATTTCTACGAACGCTGCGGATTCCAGGCATCGCCCCTCGACCCCATGACCCTGATGATCACGCTCGGCGACATAGAACAGCCTCTCGCCAATACGGGCCGGGGCTGACGCCGCCCCAGCATCCCGGGACGGCGGCTCCAAAACATGCGACGCTTACAGCGCCTTCAGCTTCTCGACGGTCGCGATCAGCACCTCGGCCTGGCGGATCGACGCAAGGTCGATCAGCTTGCCGTCGAGGGCAACGGCGCCGCGGCCTTCCTTCTGGGCAATCACCATCGCTTCCAGGATGCGCTTGGCCTTGGTGACCTCGACCTCGGACGGGCTGAACAATTCGTTGCCCAAAGTCACCTGCGACGGATGGATCGCCCACTTGCCCTCGCAGCCGAGCACGCCGGCGCGGTTGGCCTGGGCGCGGTAGCCGTCGGGATCGGAGAAGTCACCGAACGGGCCGTCGATGGGGCGCAAGCCGTGCGAGCGGGCCGCGACCACCATGCGGACGATGGCGTAGTGCCACATGTCGCCCCAGTAGGTATCGCGCTTACCGGCCTCGTCGGCGTTGGACAGCACGACGTAATCGGGGTGCGGGCCGCCGATCTGGGTGGTGCGCATCTTCATGGAGGCGGCGAAGTCGGCGACGCCGAAATGCAGCGATTCGTTGCGCTTTGACGCGCCGGCGATGGCGTCGATGTTCATCAGGCCCCGCGCGGTCTCGATGATCAGCTCGAAGCCGACCCGCTTCTTGCGGCCCTTGGCGGTCTCGATCTGGGTGCACAGCATGTCGAGGGCATAGACGTCCTCCGGCACGTCGACCTTGGGCAGCATGATCAGGTCGAGCCGCTCACCGGCGTTCTCCATAAGGTCGACCACATCGCGGTACATGTAGTGGGTATCGGTCGCGTTGATGCGCACCGAGACGGTCTTGCGGCCCCAGTCCAGATCGTTGATGGCGTCGATCACCAGCTTGCGGGCCCGCTCCTTGTCGTCCGGGGCAACCGCGTCCTCGAGATCGAGGAACACGACGTCGGCGTCAGACTGTGCCGCCTTCTCGAGGAACCGGGAGTTGGAGCCGGGCACGGCCAGCTCGCTGCGGTTGATGCGGGCCGGAGCCTGTTCGACGGGAAGGAATGCCATGATCGCCTCTTCTGGGTGGGCTGCTGAAGTCACCGGCACGCTATCCAGCGCATCAAGGCGAGTCAATCGAGCGGACGGCAACCCTGCCCTTCGCTCAGGTGACCTTGGCCAGCGGGTGGCCGTCGCGCACCAGCGCCTGCAGCCGCTCCTCCAGCACATGGGTGTATATCTGGGTGGTGCTGATGTCGGCGTGTCCAAGCATCTGCTGTACCGAGCGCAGGTCGGCGCCGTTGTTCAGCAGGTGGCTGGCGAAGGCGTGGCGCAGCACATGCGGGCTGACCCGGCGCGGATCGATCCCCGCCTCGACGGCCAGCTCGTCGAGCAGCTGGAAAAAGCGGACGCGGGTCAGGTGCCCGGCCTTGCCGCGCGATGGGAACAGGTAGGCCGCGCCTTGCGTCCCGGCCTGTTGGAGGAACTTGGGCCGGACCTTCAGGTACTCGGTCATGGCGGCCTTGGCCGGCGGGCTCAGCGGCACCATCCGTTCGCGGCCGCCCTTGCCCTTGACCAGCAGGACGCGGGCGTCGCCCCGCGCCGAGGACACCGGCAGCTTGACCAGCTCCGAGACGCGCAGGCCGGTGGCATAGATCACCTCGAGCAGCGCGACGAGGCGGACGCTGCGCGGTGATTCTCCAACAGCCATGCGCGCCTGCGCCGCCTGCATCAGCTGGTCGACCTCGGAGACGGTCAGCACCTTCGGCAGGGTGCGGCCGCGCTTGGGGCCTTCCAGCGACGCGGCCGGATCGTCGGCGCGCATGCCGTCGGCATACATGAACCGGAAGAACTGCTTCAGTGCCGACAGCCGGCGCGCGGCGGTGCGCGGCGCAAAGCCCGCATCGTCGAGCCGGGCCAGATAGGCCCGGATCGCCTCGGTGTCCGCTCCCTTCAGGCCACCCCGACGGGCGGCGAAGTCGGCGAAGTCCGACAGGTCGCGGCGGTAAGCTTCCAGTGTGTTGAGCGCGGCGCCGCGCTCGGCGGCCATCATCTCGAGGAAGGCTTCGATCAGATAGGGATCGCCAGCCATTCCGATGTCCCTCTCAGAAGCCGGTATCGATGAGCGCCTCGAGCGCGAGCGCCCGCGCGTCCTGTTCCAGCCCCACCTTCGACAGCGCCTTCAGCACATCGCCCAGCACCGCCGGATTGGCCTTGCCGGGTCCGGGATCGCCGAAGATCACCAAGGACAGCAGCACGGTCTCGCCAAGCCTTCCGGCTTGCGCGGCCGCGCCGAGGCCGCGCCACACCGACAGCGGCGGCATCCGTCCGTCGACGGCTTCGGCGCCGTCGTAGAGGCCGCCCCAGAATGTTTCCGGCACCGGCTGGCCAAGGCCTTCGAGCACCGCCATCAGCACCGTGCCACGCCGAGAACGGTCGGCACCGCCCAGCGCGGACTGGTTCCGCCACCAGCCGTCGAAGACCGGCTCGTCGAAGCGAACGTCAGGGTCGGCCACCACCATCAGCGGCCAAAGCTGGGCCTGCGTGAGGGTCGCGTTGGGGTCGCCGCTGGAAGCCTGGTCGGCGACGACCGCGTACCAGGCACGCGCCGTCTCGATCTCGCCCGCCGCCAGCAATGCGCGGATGATCTCGGGCCCGGCGGCGACCAGTTCGGGCGGCATCGGCGCGGGCTCGGGCGCGGGCGGCGACTCCGGCACGATCGCCTCGGGCACCAACGGCGCTGGTGCATTTTCGGCCAACGGCTCAGGCACCTCGGGTGACGCGGGCGCAAGTTCGGGCAGCGCTGGCGCTGGCTCGGGCAGCAGGGATTTCGTCGCCTCGGCGTTGACCCGGGCCGCCAGCACGTAAGTGCTGTCCGCCTTTGCCCGGGCCCAGATTGCCTGGAGGATCTTCAGCTTGGTGACCGGATCGGGGGCCTGCATGGCGGCCTGGTAGAGCAGCGCGCCACCGCGCCCGCCGGGCTGACCGGCCGCCGCGGCAATCGGATCGACCAGGTCCGGCGCATTGAGCGTCATGCCGGCATAGGCCGCCGCCAGATCCCGGGCGCCGATAGCGCCGGCACGGGCGGCGCGTTCGGCCGCCTCCAGCTTGACCTCGGACGCCAGATCCTTGTCGTTGGCGACCGCGACCAGCACCATGGGGCTTGCCTGGTCCAGCGTCGTGACGGCGACCTCGCTGCCGGATGCCTTCAGCATCGCCAGCCTGAGCGGCGTGAGCGGACGACTGTTGGCCAGCGTCGGCTTGTCGCCGCGTGCGTCCTCCGGCTGGCTGAGCCAACCCAGCAGCGCAAGGAAATCGGGATCGTCGGCGCCGGTCTCGCGCAGCATGTCGGCGGTGAATCCCGCGCCGTCCGCGTCGCCCTTGAGCAGCTTGCAATAGGCGACGGTTTCCAGCCAGGACGCCTCCTCGCTGCGCTGGTTGGCGCTCAGCGCCTCATCGCAGGCCGCGTCGGAGTTGCCGGCCAGCAGCAGCGCATCGACCCGCGCATGGGCCAGCCTGGCATCTGGAATCTTGTCGGGCACGCGGCCGAACAGGTCGGCGATCTCGGCGCCGTAGCCCGCCGCCGCCAGCCGGTCGACGCGGGCCTGGAACACGTCATAGACGTTCTTCGAATTGCCGGCCGGGATCTGCGCCTCGCTGAGCAGCAGGCGCTCGGCCAGAGACCGCATGGCGGGCGAACCCTTGCCGACCGGCATGCGCGGCATCAGGGCGACCAGGGCGCGTCGGTCGCTTCCCTGCCACATGGAGCCGGGAAACCCGCCATTGGCCTGGGTAAGGATACCTGGCGACGACGGGTCCAGCGTATCCAGTCCTTGCTGGTACACGCCCTGCGCCGGCAACTGGTCGCCGGATCGCGCCTCGCCCAGCGGACCTTCCACGATCGACGGTCCCGGCGATGGCGCGGGCTGGGCCGGCTGATTCGGAACCACCGTGGGATCGAACTGCGCCCAGCCGGGCGCTGTTGACGCGAGAAGCGCAACCGCCGCCAGCGTCAGCCGGTGCATGACGCGCCGGCTACTTCTGCAGCGTTTCATGGGGCAGATCTTTTTCCACTTCTGCCGACGGCGCGGGCGGGTCCCAGAATTGCAGGAATGCAAGGCCAGCGCCGGCCAGAACCACGAGGATGACGAGCGCGATAGCTAGGCTGCGAATCTTGTTCAAGAGCGGCTCTCTCCCTTTGTTGTGTGCAAGGCTGATTTCCGAGGCGAATGCATATAACATACGCGCAAACGAGATGCATTGAAGCACATGGACAAGGTTAACGACGAGGGCGCGGCCAACGTTCCGCCGCCCTTTCATCTGGAAAAATCCATCGTCCTGGTTGGTCTGATGGGGGCAGGAAAAACCACGATCGGGCGCCGCCTGGCGAAGCGCCTGGGCGTAAGCTTTGTCGACGCCGACGCCGAAATCGAGAAGGCGGCCGGCTGCTCGATCAAGGACATCTTCGAGTGCTATGGCGAGGCGGCGTTCCGCGAAGGCGAGCGGCGGGTGATCTGCCGGCTGATGGCCGGACCGCCGCAGGTGGTTGCCACCGGCGGCGGTGCTTTCATGAACGCCGAAACCCGGCAGCGGGTGAAGGAAGCGGGCGTGTCGGTCTGGCTCAAGGCCGACATCAAGACGCTGGTCGCCCGCGTCGGCAAGCGCGATACGAGACCGCTGCTGTCGCAGGGCGATCCGGAAACCATCCTCCGCGATCTGGCGGAGAAGCGGAATCCGTTCTATGCAGAAGCCGACATCCATGTGGAGAGTCACGATGGGCCACACGACACCGTGGTCGACGCCGTCGTCGAAGCCCTCAAGAACCGTCGGGCCGCATAGCCATGATCCATGAAAGCGTCACTGTCGGCCTGGGCGACAGGTCCTATGACATCATTGTCGGCACCGGCCTGGTGCGCGCCGCCGGCGACCTGATCGCCCCGTTCCTGCAACGGCCCCGGACCTTCATCGTCACCGACGAGAACGTGGCCAGGCTGCATCTCGAAACGCTGCGGGAAGCGCTCGACGCCGCCGGCATCGAGGCGGGCGTCCATGTTCTGCCGGCCGGCGAGAAGACCAAGAACTTCGCCCACCTTGAGACGCTGATCGGCGCCATGCTGGATGCGAGGCTGGAGCGCCGCGACCGGGTGATCGCGCTGGGCGGCGGCGTCATCGGCGACCTGACAGGGTTCGCCGCCAGCATCCTGCGCCGGGGCATCGGCTTCATCCAGGTGCCGACCACGCTGCTGTCGCAGGTGGACAGCTCGGTGGGCGGCAAGACCGGCATCAATACGCGCCACGGCAAGAACCTGGTCGGCACCTTCCACCAGCCGAGCCTTGTGCTGGCCGACACCGGCGTGCTCGACACCCTGCCTCGGCGCGAGTTGGGCTCCGGCTATGCCGAGGTGCTGAAATACGGCCTGATCCGCGACGTGGCGTTCTTCGACTGGCTCGAGGAGCATGGCGCCGAGGTGATGGATGGCGATCCGGACGCGCGCGGCTATGCGATCGCGGCGAGCTGCCGGGCCAAGGCCGAGGTGGTCGCCGCCGACGAATTCGAGACCGGCGACCGCGCATTGCTCAACCTGGGCCACACCTTCGGCCACGCGCTCGAGGCCGAGACCGGCTATTCGGACCGGCTGCTCCACGGCGAGGGTGTCGCCATCGGCATGGTGCTGGCGTTCGAGCTGTCGGCCCGGCAGGGCCTGTGTGACCGGCAGGCGCCGGTGCTGGTGCGCAACCATCTGCGCCGGCTCGGCCTGCCCGCCTCGTTAGCCGATATCCCGGGCTCCGACATCACCGGCGCGCGGATGGACGCGCGCACCCTGATCGGACACATGGCCCAGGACAAGAAGGTGAAGGACGGCAAGATCACCTTCGTGCTGGCCCGCGGCATCGGCGAGGCGTTCCTCACCAGCGACGTGGACGCCGGCGCCGTCGAGGACATGCTGAACGACGCGTTGCAAGCGGCCTGACCGCCATGTCGATGGCGGCATCCATCACCGTGCTGGCCATCATCGTCCTGCTGCTCGTGTCGGCCTATTTCTCCGCCACCGAAACGGCGCTCGACGCCGCGTCGCGCCGGCGCATCCAGAAGCTGTCGCGCGACGGCAACAGGCGCGCCCAGTGCGTCGAGCGGCTGCAGAAGAACGCCGAGCGGCTGGCCGGCGCCATCCTGCTGGGCTACACGCTGGTGATCATCATGGCGACGGCGCTGGCGACCGGCCTGTTCGCCAGCTTCTGGGGACCCTATGCGCTGCTGATCGCCGCGCCGCTGGTCTCGGTGCTGGTGATCCTGCTGGCCAAGGTGGTGCCGAAGACGCTGGTGGTGCGCCAGGCCGACCGGGCGGCGTTGTCGCTGGCGCCCTCGATGGAACAGCTGGTCAGGCTGCTGTCGCCGGTGACCGTGGTCTGCCAGAAGCTGATGCGCGGCATGCTGCGGCTGTTCGGCCTGCGCATGGAAGCAAGCCAGCCGGTGCTGTCGGTGCAGGACATGGTGCGCGGCGCCATCGACCAGCAGGACCGCAAGGACATCAAGACCCACCGCGACATGCTCGGCAGCGTCCTCGATCTCGATGAACTGGAGGTGGCGGAGGTGATGGTCCACCGCCGCAACATGAAGATGATCGACGCGGCCATCGGTCCCGAAGCCATCGTCGAGGAGGTGGTGGCAAGCCCCTACACACGCATCCCTCTCTGGCGGGACAACCCCGAGAACATCATCGGCGTCCTCCATGCCAAGGCGCTGCTGCGCGCGCTGCGCCGCCAGCACGGCACGCTGAGCATGGAGCAGATCGAGGCCAGCATGCTCCCGCCCTGGTATGTGCCCGAGACCGCCACGCTGCGCGAGCAGCTCAACGCCTTCCGAGCCCGGCGCTCCCACTTCGCGCTGGTGATCGACGAGTACAGCGTGCTGAAGGGCCTCGTCACCCTCGAGGATATCCTGGAGGAAATCGTCGGCGACATCGCCGACGAGCACGACGTGCCGCAGAGCGGGATCCGCGCCCAGGCCGATGGCAGGCTGATCGTCGACGGCACGACCACGATTCGCGACCTCAACCGGGCCATGGACTGGGACCTGTCCGACGACCACGCCACGACCATCGCCGGCTACGTCATCCACGAGGCACAGACGATTCCCGAGGCCGGCCAGACGTTCAAGTTCGGCGGCTTCAAATTCGAGGTGCTGCAGAAGCGGCGCAACCAGCTGACCCTGTTGCGAATCACGGCTCCGGAGACCGTCGAGGCCGCCGCCATATGACTGACCGCTCATGCTAGCCGAGGTCTTCTCGATCATCGCGCCGGTGTTCCTGATCGCCGCGCTGGGCTTCGTCTGGGCCAGGATGGAGCAGCCTTTCGACACGCTGCTGGTCACGGCGCTGCTGGTCAACGTCACCTCGCCCTGCCTGATCTTCAGCCGGGTGGCATCGCTGACCGAGCCGGTCTCGACCTTCGGCACCATCGCCGGCGTCGCCGCGCTTTCAATCGCCATCTTCGGCGCCACCGGATATGCGGCGGCGAAGCTGCTGAAGCTGCCGGTGACCGCGACCGTCGCCCCGATTATGTTCCCCAACAACGGCAACATGGGGCTGGCGCTTTGCCTGTTCGCGTTCGGCGAGGTGGGCGTGGGCCTGGGCATCGGCTTTTTCATCGTCGCCGCGACGTCGCAGTTCACCCTGGCGCCGTGGATCGCCTCCGGCCGGTTCTCGCCCCGGCAGATGCTGCGCTCGCCGGTGATCTACGCCTCGCTCGCATCGCTGGTGTTCCTGGCCGGCTGGCTGCCGCTGCCCGGGTGGCTCTACAACACCACCAAGCTGCTGGGCGACATCTCGATCCCGATGATGCTCATCACCCTGGGCGTATCGCTCGCGCGCCTGAAGGTGGTCAGCCTGCGCAACAGCGTGATCGTCTCGCTGCTGCGCCTGGGTATCGGGTTCGTCACCGGCGCCGGCCTGATCTGGGCGTTCTCGCTGAGCGGCGCCGTTGCGGGTGTGGTGATCATCATGTGCAGCATGCCGCCCGCGGTGTTCAACTACCTGTTCGCCGCCCGATACGGCAATCACGCCGAGGAAGTCGCGGGTACCGTTATCATCTCCACGGCGCTGTCCTTCGCCACCATGCCGCTGCTGATGGCCTACGCGCTGCGGGCCTGAGTCGCCTGAGCGCACGCGGTTGCCTTTGTGTACAAAATCGAACAGAGGACCGAATTAGGTATCCGTATCGTAATCTGCCCGCTAACATCGCCCACTGGCGCGGAGTGGGGAGCCGTCGCCGATCCGATCCGAAACGAGGAGCATTCGATGGGACCTTACCGCGACTTCTGGCCCATTTACCTTGCCGCACATCGCGGCAAGTGGACGCAGCGGCTGCATCTGGTCGCGTCGATCATCGGGGCCATCGGAGTCTTCACCGCCATAGGTGTCGGCGCCCCGCTGATGGCGCCTGGCGGCATTCTCCTCGCCCTGACCCTTGCTTTCGGGAGCCATTACCTGATCGAGGGCAATCATCCCACCATCGCCAAGAACCCGCTGTGGAGCGCCGTCGGCGACGTCCACATGTGCATTCTGCTGGTCACCGGCCGCCTCCCGGCCGAGATGAAGCGCATGGGCCTGGAACGGCCTGTGGTCGAACGCTTCATCTGGGCCAAGGCCAAGAACTAGACAGTCCTTCCATCTCCCGCCGATCTGGCTGCCCGAGTCACCATCGGGCGCTCCTTGACGGTTGCGAGCAGCGTTCTGCTTAGGCGCCGTCGATGACGCAACTTCTCCCCGCCCGGGTCAAATTCGTCTAGGATAACCCTCCATTCGCGAATGGAGGGGATCATGGCGAACGATCTGGAAATCTACTTCGTCACCAATCGCGACCTTCGGAACGAAAGCAAGGCGCCATGGTTCGGCGACCGTTTCAACCCGGCCGGGCCGGCCGGCCTGCGATTCGGCGTGGCGAAGGGACGGCGCAAGGCCGGCACCGAGTACGAGGTCGAACTGACCGACGTACAGATCGCGCCCGAGAACCTGACGACCATCGGCGACGCGAACCGGATCGTCGGCAGCAAGGTCGTCCTCGAAGCACTCCGGAAAAAGATGATCGGCAAGGACGGCAGGGACACGCTCGTCCTCATCCATGGCTACGCCTCGACGTTCGAAACATCGCTGCTGCGCGGCCTGGAACTCGCCGACAAATACCTGCCTTCGGGCAAGCCGCTCAACATCGTCGTCTTCTCGTGGCCCGCGAACGGCGAGATGACGCCGATCATCGCCTATCACAGCGACCGGGATGACGCCCGCAACAGCGGCGAGGCGCTGGCCCGCGCCATGCTGCTGCTGAACGAGTTCATCGAGACACTGGGACCAGAGGACAGGTGCGGGCGGGCCATCCACCTGCTGGCGCACAGCATGGGCAACTACGCGTTGCGCTGCGGCGTGCAACACCTGCGACGCTACTTCGGTGACGAGCTGCCGCGGCTGTTCACAGAGATCATCCTCGCCGCGGCCGACGAGGACGACGACACGTTCGAACACGACCACAAGATGCGCCTGCTGCCGCGTCTCGGGCGGCGGGTCAGCGTGTATTACGCGGCGCAGGACAGGGCACTGCTGATCTC
>CAMBYA010000032.1 GCA_945872035.1 Rhizobium sp. Q54 | reverse complement strand
CGCCGACCAGGTCGCCGCCGCCGCCAACCTGGTCATGGGCGAGGCGACCGAGGCCACGCCCGTCGCCATCGTCCGCGGCCTGACCACGCCGCGCAACGAGCGCCCGGCGACGGTGCTGATCCGGCCGAAGGAAATGGACATGTTCCGGTGACCGGGCCAAAGACCGGCAACGTCCTCGCCCTCTGCGGCGGCGTCGGCGGCGCCAAGCTGGCGCTCGGCCTGTCGCTGATTCTGCCGCCGGAAAAGCTGACCGTCATCATCAATACCGGCGACGACTTCACCCATCTGGGCGTGCGCATCTGCCCGGACATCGATACCGTCACCTACACCCTGGGCGGCCTGTCCAACACCGAGCTGGGCTGGGGCCGGATGGGCGAGACCTGGGAGTTCATGGAGAACCTGCGGACCCTCGGCGGCCCGACATGGTTCAACCTGGGCGACAAGGACATGGCGACCCATGTGGAGCGCACCCGCCGGCTGATGGATGGCCAGAGCCTCAGCCAGGTCACTGCCGACTTCGCCCGCAGCCACGGCATCGGCCCGCTGCTCGCGCCAATGACGGATGACGAGGTCGCCACGGTGATCGAGACCGACGACGGCGACCTCGCCTTCCAGCACTATTTCGTCCGCGACAAATGCCAGCCCGAGGTGCGCGGCATCCGTTTCGAGGGCGCCGAGAGCGCCATGCCAAGCCCGGCCTTCATTGCCGCGCTGCGCGGCGACCTGGACGCCATCGTCATCTGCCCATCGAATCCATACCTCAGCGTCGATCCACTGCTCGCGATCCCGGGCGTTCGGCAAGCGCTGGCGGCCAATGCCGCGCCGGTGATCGCCGTCTCGCCCATCGTCGGCGGCAAGGCGATCAAGGGGCCGACCGCCAAGCTGATGGCCGAGCTGGGCCTCGACGTGACGCAGCACACCATCGCGCATCACTACCGCGACCTGATCGACGGCCTGGTGCTCGACACCGAGGACGCGGAGATGGCGGACACGCTGGGCGTCTCCACCTACGTCACCAACACGGTGATGAAGACCATCGACGATCGCACGGGCCTCGCCCGCGCGGTGCTCGACTTCGCCACCGCACTGAGGCGCTGACACGTTTCCCGAAACGCGAAGGGCCGCGCGATCGCTCGCGCGGCCCTTGCTTGTCGATTGGCCGAAACCTCAGACGTGCTCGCCCGCCTTGTAGGGGGCGAAGTTGCCGGTCAGGTCGGTCGGCCCGCGATACAGCACGTTGAAGTCGCGCTTGGCGAACTTCCACTTGCCGTTCTCGCGCACCAGCTTGTCGTCATAGACGCCGGCCACGCGCACCTGGTCGCCCTTGGCGTCCTTGATGTTTTCCTGGACGTAGAACCGGGCGGTCGCCGTGTCGCCGTTCACCGTGATCAGGCCCGGCTGCACCCAGTGCAGCACATGGGGGTAGCCCTCCATGACCTTCGACCAGAACGGCTTCAGGGTCTCGCGGCCCTTCATCGGCGCGGGCATGCCGGGCAGCGCCCATTCACCCTGCTCGGCCCAGGTCGAGCCCCAGATGTCCACGTCGCGCTGCATCACGCCGTCGGCGTAGGTCTGGGCGAGTTGCTGGATCTCCAGCTTGTCTTCCACTTCACTTGGCATTGTCAGTTCCCCATTTGGATTGCGGTTTTCAGCGTGAGACGACGCCCTTCACGATTGGCGTAGCGCGGGCCATCTTGTCGCCGTCATAGACGATCTTCTTGGTCGGGATGAATTCCATGACCACGCGGGCGGGCGAATCCAGGAATTTCACGAACTGTTCGACCTTCTCCTCGCTGACGTGGCCATACAGCTTGCGGGCGAAGGCCGGATAGAACCAGTCCTTGATCTGCCGGTTGGCCTTGTCGTGGATGACCGAGATGCCCTTGTAGGTCACGGTCTTGCCCGCGCCCCATTCGGTGCCGGCGCTGGTGATCACCACGCAGCTGCGTGGGTCGCGCTTGATCGCCGGGAACCGGGCACGCTGCTCGGCGCCGGTCAGCCAGATCCGGCCGTCTTCGGTGTCGAGATACGACATGATGACGCCTACCGGCTCACCTTCCTTGTTGGTCCAGATGAAGGTGCATTCACGCTGCATCTTGCGCAGCTGCGCCTCGCGGTCCGGATCCAGCGGATACTGGGTCACGTCCTCGTAGTCTTCCGCGTATTTCGTCATTTCCCACCTCGTTTCGAAGGAAAGTCATTGATGTCGATTCGGTTTGCGAGGGTAGGCGGTCGGCACGCCGCTCGCAAGCGGCGCCGCTGATTTGTTCCTCACCGGTTTACTTGTCCCATGGCCCGCGATAACCCTTGGGCCAACAGTTCAAATGGCGGGGAATGCGATGATCGACGTCTTCAAGGGCATGGCCAACACCTGGGAATGCGACGAAAACGGTCACCTCAACGTGCGCTTTTACGCGTCCAAGGTGGGCGAGGGGCTGGCTACGCTCTGGCATCACCTGGGGATGTCGCGCACCGCTCGGCGGGTGTCCGGGCTCGACATGGTCGTGGCCGACCAGCATCTGCGCTTCCTGCGCGAAATGCATCCCGGCTGGGGCCTTGCCGGCCGGGCCGGCATCCTGGAGGTCGGCGTGGACCGGCTGCGGGTCTATGTGGAGCTGGTCAACGGCCATACCGACGCGGTTTCGGCCACCTTCAACATGCTGATCGTCTCCCGCGACCGCGGGACAGGCCAGCCCATGCCACTCGCCGAACCGGTGCGCGCCCGCGCCGAGGAACTGCTGATGGACCTGCCCGCCCACGGCGCGCCGCGCAGCATCGCGCTCGACGATCCGGGCATATTCGTCAAAGGCGCGCCGACGCTCGCCCAGACCGAAGGCATGGGCCTGATCGAGATCACCCGCGGCGTCGTCCAGCCCATCGAGTGCGACGACGCCGGGCAGATGCTGCCGGAGTTCTATATCGGCCGCATCTCCGACGGCGTCGTCCACCTGGCGCGGCACTACCGCCCGGTCGACACCGGCAAGGAGCGCTCGACCACCAAATATGGCGGCGCCGTGCTCGAATACCGGCTGCGTTTCAACAAGCCGCTGCACCAGGGCAACATCGTCGTGGTGCGTTCGGGCCTCAAGCATGTGGGCGAGAAGGCCAACCACATCATCCACTGGACCTTCAACGGCGAGACCGGCGAGCTGGTCTCGGCCTCGGAAGCCATCGGCATCACCCTCGACCTGGAAGCCCGCAAGGTCGTGCCGCTGCCGGAGGACCGGAAGGCGCATCTGCAGAAGCTGGTGATTCCGGGCCTGGCGGCTTAAGGCGCGGAACGTCAGTGGAAAATCGTCGGTAAACTTCCAGACATCTTTTGATAGTGACACTCAGGAGCGTTTGCGGCAGAGATATGCCGCAAACGGAGAGCATCATGATTCACGGGCGTATTCTGAAACTGGCCGCCATGGCGGCGGTCGGCGTGGCCATCTCCCTGCCAGCGATGGCGGCGGGCGAGGTGAACGTCTATTCCTACCGCCAGCCCGAGCTGATCAAGCCCCTGTTCGACGCGTTCACGAATCAGACCGGCGTCAAGGTGAACATGGTCTACGCCCAGGCGGGCCTGCTGGAGCGGCTGAAGGCGGAAGGCGCCAATTCGCCGGCCGACATGGTGCTCTCGTCCGACATGTCGCGGCTGCTCGAGGTGCAGGAGGCAGGACTGGCCGCATCGGTCACCTCGCCGGCGCTGACCGCCAACATCCCGGCCCAGTACCGCGATCCGGCGGGCCACTGGTACGGCCTCACCATGCGGGCGCGCGTCGTCTATGCCTCGAAGGAACGGGTGCCGGCCGGCAAGGTCGTGTCCTATCTCGACCTGGCCAGGCCTGAATGGAAGGGCCGCATCTGCACCCGGCCGGGCGACCACCCCTACAATCTCGGCCTGATCGCCGGCCTGATCCACCGCCACGGCGCCGACAAGACCCGCGCGTGGCTGCTGGGTGTCAAGGCGAACCTGGCGCAAAAGCCGCAGGGCAACGACCGCAGCCAGGTGAAGGGCATCAACGAAGGCCTGTGCGACGTATCGCTGGGCAACACCTACTACATGGGCCGCATGCTGGCCGATCCGAAGGAGAAGGCCTGGGCGGACTCCGTGTACCTGGTGTTCCCGGACCAGAAGGCCGGCGGCACCCATGTGAACGTCTCCGGCGCCAATGTGCTCAAGGCGGCGCCGAATCCGGCGAACGCGCTGAAGCTGCTGGAATTCCTCAGCGGCGCCGAGGCGCAGAAGATCTATGCCGAGGTGAACTCGGAATATCCGGTGAAGCCGGGTGTGCCGGCCTCGGCGGTGGTCGCGGGCTGGGGCGCGTTCGAGGCCGACACGGCGTCGCTGGCCGAGATCGCCGGACTGCAGGGAGAGGCGCTGCGGCTGGTCAACGAAACCCGCTTCAACGACGGGCCGTGACGGCCCGGCGCCGGTTTCCCCGTTGACCGCCGCCCCGCGCCGGATCGCCTCCGCCGCCACGCTGGCCGTGGCCGCGCTGGTCGCGCTGCCGATCCTGTCGGTGGCATGGACGGCGCTTTCCGCCGGCCTGGGTCCGCAATGGGTCCACCTCTGGGCGACGGTCCTGCCCGACTACGTGATCAACACGCTGCTGCTCTCGGTCTGGGTCTCGCTGGGCGTCGCGGTCATCGGCGTGTCGACCGCCTGGCTGGTCACCATGTGCCGCTTTCCCGGCAGCGCCTTGCTGCGCTGGGCGCTGGTGCTGCCGCTGGCGCTGCCGGCCTATGTGGTGGCCTTCCTCTATACCGACCTGCTGGAATATGCGGGCCCGGTGCAGGCCGCGCTGCGCGACGCGTTCGAATGGCGCACACGCCGCGACTACTGGTTCCCCGAGATCAGGTCGCTCGGCGGCGCGGCCTTCGTGATGTCCATGGCGTTCTATCCCTATGTTTTCCTGCTGGCCCGGTCGGCCTTCCTCGAACAGTCCCATGACGCCTGGGAGGTTTCGCGCACTCTGGGCGACAGCCCGCTGCGCGCGTTTCGCCGGTTGGCGCTGCCGCTTGCGTGGCCCTCGGTGGTCGTGGGCATCGCCCTGGCGGTGATGGAGACGGTCAGCGACTACGGCGTAGTCAGCTTCTTCT
Organism: Rhizobium sp. Q54; assembly: GCA_945872035.1. Lineage (GTDB taxonomy): Bacteria > Pseudomonadota > Alphaproteobacteria > SMXS01 > SMXS01 > RI-34. The sequence continues at coordinate 7,815 of CAMBYA010000032.1, read as the reverse complement.
CGGTGCCGACCCTGACCAACGGCCTGTTCAATGTCTGGCTGGTGATGGGCGACCGGGCGGCCGGCGCGCAGATCGCCCTGCTGCTGCTGCTGTTCGTCATGGCGCTGGTCATGGTGGAACGCCGGGCGCGGGCGCGCCGGGCATATTTCGCGCTGTCCACACGGTCGCGCTCGGCCGCGCCGGTGACACTGCGCGGCTGGCAGGCTGCCGCGGCGCTGGCGGTTTGCGCGGTGCCGGTGCTGCTGGGCTTTGTATGGCCGGTCTGGCGGCTGGCGGGCCTGGCGGTGGGCTATGACGGCGCGGCCGGGCCGGATTTCGCCGCCGTGGTCGCGCGCAGCCTCGGGCTGGCGGGCGCGGCCGCCGCGCTCACCCTGGTCGTAGGCCTGGGCCTTGCCTATGCGGCCCGCCTCGGGCTGTCCCGGCCCGCCCGGTTCGCCGCGCGGATCGCATCGTTCGGCTATGCCTTGCCGGGCGCCGTGCTGGCGATCGGGGTGATGATCCCGTTCGGCGCCTTCGACCGTGTGGTCGGCGGTACGCTGCGCGACCAGTGGGGCATTACCACCGGCCTGCTGCTGTCCGGTACGGTCTTCGCGCTGCTGTCGGCTTATCTGGTCCGCTTCCTCACCTTGTCCCATGGCACCCTGGAAGCGGGACTGCAGCGTATCCGCCCCTCGCTGGACATGGCGGCGCGGACCCTCGGCCGGGGACCGGCCGCGACGCTGGGCCGAATTCATCTGCCGCTGTTGCGGGGCGCGCTGGTGACCGCCGGATTGCTGGTGTTCGTCGACGTGCTCAAGGAGCTTCCCGCCACGCTGGTGTTGCGGCCCTTCGACTTCGAGACCCTGGCGACCTCGGTCTACACCCTGGCGTCCGACGAACGCTATGGCGAGGCGGCGGCGCCGGCACTGGTCCTTACCCTCGCGGGCCTGATTCCGGCGGTGCTCCTCAGCGGGCTGCTGGGGCGCCGCGCCGGCGCGGCGGAGCCGTCATGAGCGCCGCCCTCGACTTCATCGACGTCCGGCATGGCTATGACCGGCAGATCGTGCTCGACGGCCTCTCGCTGCACGTTCCCGCGGGCCGAGTCACCTGCCTGCTCGGGCCATCCGGCTGCGGCAAGACCACCCTGCTGCGGATCGCCGCGGGACTCGAGCGGCCGTGGTCCGGACGCGTCCTCCTGGGCGGGCGCGAGGTCGACGGCGATGGTGTTCACCTGCCGCCCGAGCAACGAGGCATCGGCTTCGTGTTCCAGGATTTCGCCCTGTTCCCCCATCTCGACGTGCTGGGCAACGTGGCGTTCGGTATCCGCTCCGGTCACCGGGCCGACCGTCAAGCCCGCGCCCGGGCGTTGCTGGAGCGGCTCGGGATCGGCGACAAGGCGGACGTGCATCCGCACCTACTTTCGGGTGGTCAGCAGCAGCGGGTCGCGCTCGCCCGCGCGATGGCGCCGGACCCCGCCGTGCTGCTGCTCGACGAGCCGTTCTCCGGCCTCGACACGGTACTGCGGCGCGGTGTCTACGAGGATCTGCGCAATCTGCTGGGCCAGACCGGCGTCACCGCCGTGGTCGTCACCCACGATCCGGTCGAGGCCATGATCCTCGGAGACAGCATTGTCCTGATGAACCAGGGCCGCATCGAGCAACAGGGCGCGCCCGAGGCGCTCTACCGGCGTCCCGAGAATCCCTTCGTCATGCGCTTCCTCGGCGAGGCCAACACCCTGCCGGCTCATCGCGACGGAAGCGATGCCGTCACGCCGCTGGGGCGTTACCCCGCGCCTGCGGGCGACGGGCCGCTCTGCGCCATGGTCCGGCCCGAACGTATTGCCGTGTCTCCGGCCGGAGGACTGACCGCCCGCGTGCGCGCGAGCGTGTTCCTGGGGCGGGCGGTTCGCCTGCATCTGGATCTGGACGGCCTGTTGCTGACGGCCGAGGTGCCCGCGGACAGGCTCTATGGGGATGGCGAAACCGTCTCGGTCGCAGTCGATCCCGCCGACCTGCACCTGTTCCCGGCCTGAATCACTGAGCGATTGATTCAGTTTTCCGGCTCGCCCATGCTCTCGGCTCATGCCAGGGAAAGGGGAGTCCGATGGCCGTCAATTTTCCGGAACCGAAATTCGCCGAGACCAACGGCATCCGCATCGCCTATTACGAGATGGGCGAGGGCGTGCCGGTGCTGCTGTGTCACGGCTTTCCCGAGCTGGCGTTCTCCTGGCACCGGGTGATGCCGAGGCTTGCCGAGGCCGGCTTCCGCGCCATCGCAGCCGACCAGCGAGGCTATGGCCGCAGCGACTGTCCGCCGCGCACCGAGGATTACGCGGTCAGCGAGCTGGCCGCCGACATGGCGGGCCTGCTCGACGCGCTGGGTCTGAACAAGGCGGTCTATGTGGGCCACGACTGGGGCGGGCCGGTCGTCTGGTCGTCGGCGCTGCTGCAGCGGGACCATGTGGCCGGCGTCGTCGGCGTCAACACGCCCTACCGGCCGGCGCCGCTCATTCCGCGCGACCCGCTGGTGGCGCTGCGCGAGGAATGGGGCGACGACCAGTATGTGGTGAACTTCCACAACAAGGGGCCGGACAACCCGGATTCGTCGGATGCGAAGTTCAACGCCCATCTCGACAAGCTGTTCACCGGCCTCTACCGCAAGGCGTTGTTCAGGATGTCGGACTTCCAGGCGCTGCCCAAGGAAAAGCGCATCCTGACCATGGAAAACCTGGTGTTCGCCGAAAAGCCGCGCGGCGAGTTCGTGCTGACCCAGGACGAACTGGACTATTTCCTGGCCGCTTTCCGCCGCACCGGCATCACGCCAGGCCTGAACTGGTACCGCAACATCTCGGCCAACTGGCGCGCGGTGAAGGACCTGGACCCGAACATCCATGTCCCCTGCATGATGATCGAGGCGACGGACGATCCTTCCGGACCGCCCGGCTGCTCCGAGCCCATGAAGCCCTATGTGGCGGACCTTGAGGTCGCCGTGCTCGAGGATTGCGGCCACTGGACCGGCCACGAGCGCCCCGACGAGCTGTGCGACATCATGATTCCGTGGCTGAAGCGGAAGTTCGGGTAGTTCTACCCTCGCAAATCTCCCTGCCAGCCGTTCCGGTGGACGAAGTCGCTCACCGGCCGTCGCGCCAGCGGGCCGAAATTGATCGCCGGCCAGCCAACGGGAATGAATGCCGCGATGTACACGTCCGACGGGATGTCGAGCAGCTCGCGCAGCTCCTTCTCGCAGGTGTTCTGGTAGGTGGTGAAGCAGGTGCCCAGCCCCAGTGCACGCGCGGCCACGGTGATGTTCTGCGCCGCCGGATACAGCGCCGACCAGACGAACTGCTCGGTGGGCGCCTGGGGCGGATAGACCTTCTTGCCGCAAACCAGGATGATCACCGGGATGTCGCCCATGGTGCGCGCCATGTTCTGCGTCCCCTGCAACATGCGGCGGTTGACGTCGTCGAGGGCGTCGAGGCCGCCCATGCTCTTCTGGATGCTTTCCACCGTGGCGTCGATCACCTCGGTGATCTTTTCCGACAGCTTCTCCTTGATCGCCCGGTCGGTGACCACGATGAAGTCCCAGCCCTGCGAGTTGCCCGGGCTGGGCGCGCGTGTCGCGGCGTACAGGATCTTGTCGACCAGTTCGTCCGGCACCGGGTCCTTCTTGAAGAACCTCACCGCACGGCATGTTTCCATCGCCTCAAAAACGTCCAATTCCGCCTCCACTTCCTCGTTTGCGGACTCACTGTACCCTAAAGTTTTCGCGAAGGAGAACCGGTGCCGCAATACCGGCGTCGATCGTCGGTTTCGAGTGCCCCAAACTTTAGGGGTTTGTCTCAAGAAGCAACAACACGGAGGGCACGACAATGAAGACACGGACCATCAGGAAATTCGCCATCGTCGCTCTGGCGACCCTGGTTGCCGCATGCAACACCGTGCAGGGCGCCGGCAAGGACGTCGAAAGCATCGGCAAGGCGGGCGAACGTACCCTGGACAGGGCCAAGGAAGGCCTCTAAGCCACGCCTTACACGGGGATCGAGCCGCGCGCGCCGATGGGCGGGCGCGGCTTTTCCTTTGGTGCCGGGGTACCGCGATATTTTCACCTGCCTCGAACTTTTCCGCCCATCGCGGCGTTATGGCTTGGTGCTGCCTCCCTCGAGGGACGTGGCGGCTGAACTACCGTTACATCCTAGGAGGTTGAATCATGAAGTCGGATACCATCAAGAAGCTGATGATTGTGGCCGTCATCGCGGCGCTGGGTGCCTGCAACACGGTGCAGGGGGCGGGCAAGGACGTCGAGAGCGTCGGCAAGGCCGGCGAGCGCGAGATGGACAAGGCCCAGGACAAGCCGGTCGATCCCAAGTAGGAAGCCGGCGCATCAACACGTTCAGGGGAGCCTCCGGGCTCCCCTTTTCTTTTCCAGCACCCTGTTCGGGTAGGTGGCCGGGGCGTTTTATCGGACCCGCCAGGGTGTGGCAAAAACACCACAACGCGTGCTGATTTTATTATAAAAACCGTATGGATGGTAAATTGTTTTGTGTTTTCCCGGGACCGCATGCTTGGTGTCGTCGGCTCATACCTCGATCCTTGGGGGCACCGATGAACCGTCGGCCGGGATTGCGGGTGCTGAAGAAACAGACAAACAAAAAAGGGAACCCTATGAAATTCAATGGAAGGCCGAAATCTGTCGGTCGGGTTGCATTGTTCGCCGCGTCGGGCCTCGCACTGGCGATGCCGGCCATGGCGCAGGATCCGGCGCCTGCCGAGCGTACCGGCGGCATCGAGTCCGTCACCACCACGGCGCGCAAGACGGAGGAGACGCTGATCGACGTGCCTGTCGCCGTCAGCGCGCTGACCGAGGCCGATCTCGACCGCTACAACGCGACCCGCATCACCGAAATCAGTGACTCGGTGCCGCAGCTGCAGATCACGCCCGGCACGTCGGGCAATGGCGGCGCGGTCATCCTGCGCGGCATCGCGTCGTCGTCGACCAACGCCGGCATCGAGACGGCGGTAAGCTTCAACGTCGACGGCATCCAGATCTCGCGCGGCTACATCTCGCGCGCGGCGTTCTTCGACCTGTCTCAGGTGGAAGTGCTGAAAGGTCCGCAGGCGCTGTTCTTCGGCAAGAACAGCCCGGCCGGCGTGATCTCGCTGCGCTCCAAGGGGCCCGGTTCCGACTGGGAAGGCTATGTCCAGGCCGGCTACGAGTTCAACGCCAAGGAAAAGATGATCGAGGGCGCCTACGGCGGCCCGGTCAACGACAAGTTCGGCATCCGCGTCGCGCTGCGCTTCTCGGACATGAAGGGTTATCTGAAGAACGTCTCGGGCCCGGCCGCCAACCCGTTCGAGCCCAACCTGCCGCTGCCCGGCGCCGGCGAGCGCAACGCGGTGACGCCGTCCGACCAGAACCTCGTCGGCCGCATCACCATGCAGTTCGACCCGTCGGACCGGTTCACCGCCACCCTGCGCATCCTGGGCTCGCAGTACAAGGACAACGAACAGACCGGCGTGTCGCAGGTCGTCGCCTGCGGCGCAGACGGTTCCACCACCCGCGGCTTCCGCGATCCCTATGAGGATTGCATTCCCGACCACAAGCGCGTTTCCGGCCTGATGCCCGACGCCGTCCGGTTCACCTATCCGTTGCAGCCCAAGGGCGATAAGGGTGACTACTTCACCAAGATCAAGAGCTCCCTGGTCTCGCTAGACATGACCTACGACTTCGGCAACGTGAACATCAACTCGGTCAGCGGTTTCTACTACCTCGACACCAAGGGCCTCGGTAACTACGGCTACGACACGTTCACCCATTTCCCGGGCCTGAACGGCGAGAGCCAGTCCCAGTTCAGCGAGGAACTGCGCGTCAGCAGCACCTATGACGGACCGGTCAACTTCGTCATCGGCGGCTATTACGAGAACACCACCCGGCATCCCTACAATGTCGGCCGCGGCGGCCTCGACTTCGCGCTGGTGCCGGATCCGACGGTGCCGTTCTTCGTCGGCTACTGGCACCGCGACACCAACAAGCGCGAGACCATGTCCGGTTTCGGCCAGATCCTCTGGGACATCACCGAGGATCTGCAGCTGACTGGCGGCGTGCGTTACACCAACGAGCACATGTACGCCTTCCGCGAGAACATCTACCTCAACCCGGCGCCGACCACCCAGCGGCTGATGCGGCCGGTAGGCGTGCCGATCGAAGGCACCACCGACACCTCCAACTGGTCGCCGGAAGCAACGCTGACCTGGCACCCGGCGCCGGATCACACGATCTATGCCGCCTACAAGACCGGCTTCAAGTCGGGCGGCATCTCGCATGCCGGCCTGATCTTCAGGAACGAGACGTATAACGGCCTGTCGTTCGGCCCGGAAACCGCCAAGGGCGGCGAAATCGGCTACAAGGCGGTGCTCGCCGACGGCGCCATCCGCCTCGACCTGAATGCCTACTACTACCAGTTCAATGGCCTGCAGCGCTCGTCGCTGGATATCGTGACCACCTCGTTCGTCATCCGCAACGCGGCGTCGGCGGTGACCAAGGGCCTCGAGGCCGAATTCCAGTGGGTGCCGGACGATCACTGGAACATCCGCACCGCGGCGACCTACAACGTGGCGAACTTCAAGGATTTCTCCACGTCGCCCTGCTTCACCGGCCAGACCGCGCCGGAAGGCTGCCTGGCGCGCAATCCGCCCGCGGCCACGCTGACCCAGGACCTCAGCGGCGAGCCGCTGGCTAACGCGCCGCGGTTCTCGGGCTTCTTCGGGGTGTCCTATGACACGCCGATCAGCGACGCGATCAGCATCGGCCTGTCGGCGGATGTAAAGTACATCAGCTGGTACTACTCGCAGGACAACCAGGCGCCTGGCAGCCGCCAGCCCGGCTACGCCAAGTTCAACGCCGCGATCCGGTTCCACGACCCCGACGACACCTGGGAGTTCGCGGTGATCGGCAAGAACCTCACCAACGAGATCAAGGTGCTGACCTCGGGCGACAAGCCCGGCGGCAACCGCGGCGATCTCGCCGGCGTGGTCGAGCGCGGCCGCGAAATCGTCGTCCAGGGCACCTACCGCTTCTGATCGACGCCTGACACCAAACGAAAGGGGAGCCTCGCGGCTCCCCTTTTTCCATGCCTCAACCTTTACAGCCCAGGCAGACCCGCTAAATCTGTCGTGCCCTGTCAACAGAAAGGGCGCGGAAGCCGCGCCCTTTACAGTTCGGATGGATCGATGCTTACGCGTCGTAGCCGGGGTTCTCGCGGTCCAGCTTGCGCAGCAGGGCCGGCCAGCTCAGCTTGCCCGTGCCGCCGTCGAAGGCCCACTGGACCAGCCCGGCGGTGTGCTCGGGCATGCCCTGGTTCGGCAGGTTGAGGTTCTCGATGCCGGCGGACAGCGCCTTCACCTGATAGGTACAGGCCCGCTCGAGATAATACAGCCGCATGAAGGCGTCGGCGCAGTTCTTGCCGACGGTCAGCAGGCCGTGGTTGCGCAGCACCATGCAGTGCTTGTCGCCCATGTCGGCCAGCAGCCGCTCGCGCTCGTCCAGGTCCAGCGCCACGCCCTCGTAGTCGTGATAGGCGATGTCGCCCCACAGCGTCATGGCGGTCTGGGAGATCGGCAGGAGGCCGTGCTTCTGCGCCGCCACCGCCACGCCGTCATCCGAATGGGTATGGATGACGCAGTTGGCGGTCTCGCTGTGCATGTGCATGGCGCTGTGGATGGTGAAGCCCGCGGCGTTGACATAGTGCGGCGTCGAGTGCTGCGGCTTGCCCGACAGATCGATCTTCACCAGGCTCGACGCGGTGATCTCCTCGAAGGTCAGGCCGTAGGGATTGATCAG
>CAMBYA010000031.1 GCA_945872035.1 Rhizobium sp. Q54 | reverse complement strand
AGGAAACCGACCCGCACCAGCCCACGGTCTGGCTGGCGGTGCATTTTCCCGGCGACGACGGCTAGAGGCCCACGACCGCCTTGGTGATCCAGTAGGTCGCGCCGGCGAAGACGTAGGCCAGCGCGAACAGGTATCCGGCCATGAAGAAGGTCCAGCCCCAGGAATTGGTCTCGCGCTTGGCGACCGCCAGGGTCGACAGGCATTGCGGCGCGAACACGTACCACATCAGGAACGACAGCGCCGTCGGCAGCGTCCAGGCGCTGCGCAGCGTCTCGACCAGGCTGGTCGCCACCGCGTCCTCGGTGCCGCTGAGCGCATAGACCGTGCCCAGCGCCGCCACCGCGACCTCGCGGGCGGCGAGGCCCGGGATCAGCGCGACGGATATCTCCCAGTTGAAGCCGATCGGCGCGAACACGGTCTGCAGCCCTTTGCCGACCCAGGCGGCCGCGCTGTAGTAGATCGGCGGCTGGGTCGCATCGGGGGGTGGCGGCGGGAACGAGGACAACGCCCACAGCACGATCATCGAGATCAGGATGATGCCGCCGGCGCGGCGCATGAATATCTTTACCCGCTGCCACAGACCCAGCGCCACGTCGCGCCAGATCGGCATCTGGTACTTGGGCAGCTCCAGCAGCAGCGGCTGGGCGGCGCCGCGCATCAGCGTGCGCTTGAGCACGGCGGCCACCACCAGCGCGGCGACGATGCCGAAGACGTAGAGCGAGAACATCACCAGCCCCTGCAGGCCGATGGCGCCCCAGACCTTCCGGTCGGGGATGAAGGCGGCGATGATCAGGGTGTAGACCGGCAGGCGGGCCGAACAGGTCATCAGCGGCGCGACCATGATCGTGGTCAGCCGGTCGCGCTGGCTGTCGATGCTGCGGGCCGCCATGATGCCAGGAATGGCGCAGGCGAAGCTGGACAGCAGCGGGATGAACGCGCGGCCGTTGAGCCCGACACCAGCCATCAGCCTGTCCATCAGGAACGCGGCGCGGGCCATGTAGCCCGATGCCTCGAGCACCAGGATGAACAGGAACAGGATCAGGATCTGCGGCAGGAAGATCACCACGCTGCCGACGCCGGCCAGGATGCCGTCCACCAGCAGGCTTTGCAGCGCCGGATTGGTGATCTCGGACGATGCCAGCGCCTGCAGGCCGACGATTCCCTCGTCGATCCAGTTCATCGGCGTCTCGGCCCATGAAAAGACCGCCTGGAACATCAGGAACAGCAGGCCGAACAGGATCACCGGACCGGCCAGACGGTGCAGGAATATCCGGTCGAGCACGCGGGTGACCCTGTGCTCGCGGCCTTCCGTCAGGATCGCCGCCCGGGCGATGCGCCGGGCCTCGCGGCGCAGGCCGCGCACGTCGGTGGGTATGGAAGCGGTATCGGCCGGGGGTTGGCTCTTCAGCGTTTCCAGGCTCGACGACAGGGTGTCGATCAGGTCACGGGTGCCGGCCTTGCGCACGGCGACCGAGCCGACGACCGGCAGGCCCAGTTCCCGCGCCAGCGCCGCGGTGTCGATGCGGATGCCGTCGCGCTCGGCCAGGTCCATCATGTTGAGGGTGACCAGCATGGGCCTGCCCAGCCGCTTCAGCTCCAGCACCAGCGGCAGGTGGAACGCCAGGCTGGTGGCGTCGACCACGCACAGGATGGCGTCCGGCGGAAGCTCGCCCTCCTGCTGGCCCAGGATGACCTTGTTGGTCACCGCCTCGTCGGCGCTGTGCGGCGTCAGGCTGTAGCTGCCGGGCAGGTCGATGATGTCGATGGCGATGCCTGACGGCGTCTGCAGCCTTCCGACGCGTCGCTCGACGGTCACGCCAGGGTAGTTGCCGACTTTCTGGCGGCCGCCGGTGAGGGCATTGAACAGGGCCGACTTGCCGCAATTGGGATTGCCGACAAGGGCGAGGCGATAGGCGGCACCGGGAGTCATTTAGGCGCGTCGACCTCGACCAGGATTGTGTCTGCCTCGCGGCGGCGCAGCGCGAGAATGACGCCGTCGACCTTCACCGCCATGGGATCGCGGCCGAACAGGCCTTCGTGGCGAACCTCGATCTCTGCGTCCTCGGCGAAGCCCATGCGCAACAGCCGGTCTTCCATTTCCGCGCTGACGCCCTGGTCGGCGATGCCGATCACCCGGCAGGTCTGGCCGGGCCGGAGCGATCCAAGGGTGCGGGTGTTGGCCAATACCTTCATGGGCTTTCCATGCAACTGCAAGTCATTCGTAACTTGGGCGGCAATGTAGCAGATGTCCAGCGTTTGTTAAGGTTAATGTTCTGCGTGGCGCGCGCCTTGATCGAACGCAATTCCCGAAATCGGCCTGTTCTGTTCAGCCGCCATTTAGGAAAGCCTTGGTAATGTTCGTTCCGCCTCTACATCTACTGAACTGGCCAAAAACGGGAACACCGACATGAAAATCAACCAAATCATCATGGCTGCGGCCGCTGCGTCGGTCGCGTCAATCGCGTTCGCCGGCGCGTCGTTCGCCGCGTCGTCGGCGGACAAGCTGGCCCAATACCAGCCGACCGGCAAGAAGGTGAACTGCGTCGACACCTACCAGATCCGCGAAACTGATGTGATCGACAACCAGAACATCCTGTTCCGCACCTCGGGCAACACCTACTACATCAACCACCTGCCGAACCGCTGTTCGGGCCTGAAGATGCAGGACGGCTTCAGCTACACGCTGCGCGGCCTCAACAAGCTGTGCAATGTGGACACGATCACCCCGGTGTCGACCGGCGGCGCCATCTACGGGCCATGCCCGCTGGGCGAGTTCGAGGAAGTGACCAAGGTCGGCAAGCCGACCCAGTAAGTCGGCTCTATTCGGGAAGGGGCGTGAATTCGGTTTCCCCGGGCACCGGCGGAAACCGGCGCTCCTTCCAGTCGGCCTTGGCCTGCTCGATCCGCTCGGGCCGGCTCGACACCAGATTCCACCAGATGTGCCGCTCGCCGATATTGGCGCCGCCCAGCAGCATCAGCCGTGACCCCGCGAGTGCGCGGATCGTCACCTCCGCGCCCGGCGCGAACACCAGCATCCTGCCGCCTTCATGGCAATCGCCGCCGACCTCGACCTCACCCTCGGCGATGTAGATCGCCCGTTCATCGTGCTCGCCGGTCAGCGGCAGCACGCTGCCGGCCTGCATCGCCGCGTCCAGGTAGAAGGTCGGCGAATAGGTGCGGACCGGCGACTCCCTGCCATAGGCCGTGCCGGCGATCAGCCGCAGCGTGACGCCGTCCATGTCGAACATCGGCAAGCTGTCCTTGCCGTGGTGGTGGAAGCTGGGCTCGGTCTCCTCGGCCCCGGCCGGCAGTGCCACCCAGGCCTGGATGCCGTGCATGGAAAAGCCGCGCGCCCGCGCCTCCGGCGCCGTACGTTCCGAATGGACGATGCCGCGTCCGGCGGTCATCCAGTTGACGTCGCCCGGCATGATGTTCTGCACCGCGCCGACGCTGTCCCGGTGCATCATCTCGCCCTCGAACAGATAGGTGACGGTGGCGAGACCGATATGCGGGTGCGGGCGCACGTCGACGCCGGTGCCCGGCGCGAAGGTGGCCGGCCCGATATGGTCGAGGAACACGAACGGCCCGACCATGCGCCGCTTCACATAGGGGAGCACCCGCCGCACCTCGAACCCGCCGAGATCGCGAGGCCGGGGTTCGATGACCAGTTCGACGGGTGAGCGCATGGGATGGCTCCGGCGTTGTGTTTAGTCGAAGGTTGGTGAGGTTTCGCACCCCTGTCCACCACACAATACCATCGTCATCCCGGCGAAGGCCGGGACCCAGACTTGACAGTACGGCGCGCTTCGCGCCGGTCTTTTTGTAAGAGGGGCTGGGTCCCGGCCTTCGCCGGGATGACGAATTTTTAGGCGGCCGACACGCTCACCGGCACGCCGTCGACCACCTGGTCGAGGAACTCCGACAGGCCGTAGCCCACCTTGCCGTTGCAGCGGTATTCGGTCATGCCCTCGGTGATCCGGGTGCTGAGCAGGGTGCCGTCCGGCGCCGTGCGTCGGTTTCGCAGCGGGATCAGCGACAGGACCTTGCCGTCGACGCGGTATTCGCCCTTTTCCGTGCGGCACCAGGCGGTCAGCGACTTCTGGTACCAGTTTTCGTCAAATTCGGCCTCGATGCGCGCGTCCTCGATGGGCCAGTACCGGCCGTCCTCGAACACCATGCCGCTGGCGCGCTGGCCGTCCGGCGTGCCGGAGACGGTCATCACCATGCCGAAGTCCGGGCCGAAATTCATCGGCAGCCACTTGTACCAGCTGATCGCCTGCCAGTGGCGCGGACCCCACGACTTGTCGCGCACGCCGTATCCGTTGACCGTCCATGACCGGCCATCGACCGAGATGGTCCCGGCCGCCGCCATGTGCTGCTCGTAATGGCCGCGCAGGAAACTCTTCTCCGGGTCCAGTTCCAGCTTCGAGCCGTCCTCGTTGACGATCTCGCCGCCGTCCATGGGCGACACGCCGGTGTAGTCCAGGCTCATGGCGACCTTCACCATGGGGTTTCCCGCGAACGCCTTCTTCGGGTTCGCCATCTGGTGCGGATCCGACAGCAGGCAGGCATCGCCCTCGAACCTCACCTTCAGCCGCTTGAACGGCTCGATGACGTCGATGCGCATGCCGCCGGCGTCCATGGCGTCGTTATTGGCGATCTCGGCCCGCTTGAAGATGAAGGCCACCTTGCCGTCGGGCAGGTACAGGCAGCACGACATCTCGGCATAGTTCTCGTTGGGCCGGTTGCCGATGCGGAACCAGCCGCCGATCCGCTGCGCCGGATCGTACATGTTGAAATACATGCTCTCGTTGTAGTTCTTCGCCGCTTCGGGCGTATGCGTGTACTCGTCCTGTGGGTCGAGACGCAGCTTCAGACCGGGCGCCAGCTTGGCCATGATGTTCCTCCGTTTGGCGCCAGCATAATGCTGAAGTTACCGAATAGAAACAGGGGCGGCTTGCGACTTCCGGTGGGGCCGCGTATCAGCTTAGTAGGTTGCGCCATCCGGTTGGGGACAGGTCGATCTGGCTGTCGGCGAACCGCTCGTCGGCTCCCGGTTCCCATGGGAACCGACCCTTGGGATCGGGCCAGATGAGCTGGAGGCAGGGACAATCCTCATTGACGTAGAACCACCGCGCCGACAGCAGGTGTTCACGGTAGTGGTGCATTGCGACTGGCAGCAGCATTGCGTCCGCACCGTTGAAGATGCCCTGCACTCGTTGTCCGATAGGAAATTCGCGTCCGTCGCGAATGGCCCTGAACATGTCCCAAAATACGCCGTGGGCGACCTTGCCGTTCAACGAGAAGACGATCAGTTCCGGATGACCGAGCGTTTTCTGAAACCCGATGGTGTAGCTGAAGCTAAGGCTATCGTTCTCGGCCATGATCGCGTTGCAGGACCATCCATGTTCGCGGACGTTGGCGACGAGATCCTTCTCAAATTCGTTGAAATCGTCCGGCGGAACATCGAGCGCGCTTCGCATCGGTTTGCCTCAATCTCGAATTCTCGGATCAATTAGAACAACGCGCAGCTTGACGAATTTCGATCGGTGCTCGTGCAAGGCTGTCTGTCAAACACCCTGCCCGGAATTCATGCTGATGGCGAAGTCGGACACGAACGGGTTCCACTTGCGCTCGTTGCCGAAGGTCGAGGTGCCGCCGTGGCCGGGGACGAAGGTGATATCGTCGCCGAACTTCCACAGCTTGTTGGTGATGGCGTCGATCAGATGGCCGTAATTGCCCTGGGGCAGGTCCGTGCGGCCGATGGAGCCCTGGAACAGCACGTCGCCGACGATGGCGATGCGGCCGGTCTGGCTGATGAACACCACATGGCCGGGCGTGTGGCCGGGGCAATGCACCACGTCCAGCACTTCCTCGCCGAGGGTGACGGTGTCGCCGTCCTCCAGCCAGCGGGTCGGCACGAAGGTGCGGGCCTCGGGGAAGCGGTAGCGCTCGGCCGACTTGGGCAGCTGGTCGATCAGGAACTGGTCGCGCTTGTGCGGGCCCTCGATCGGCACGCCCAGCTTCTCGGCCAGCTCGGCGGTGGCGCCGGCATGGTCGAGATGGGCGTGGGTGATCAGGATCTTCTCGATGGTGACGCCGTTTTCCGCTGCCACCGCCAGGATCTTGTCCAGGTCGCCGCCGGGATCGGTGACCGCGCCGCGCATGGTCTTCTCGCACCAGATGACGCAAGAGTTCTGGGCGAACGGCGTGACGGGAATGATGGCGGCTTTCATGGCAGTGTCCTGATCGCTAGGTTGATGAACACATAGCGCCGAAGGGGGCGCAAGACCAGAGGAAGCGAATGCGGGCACTGCTGCAACGGGTGACGGAAGCCGCCGTTTCGGTCGCCAATCCAGAAGGTAAATGGGAGACGGTCGGGGCGATCGGCCGGGGCCTGCTCGTCCTGCTGTGCGCCGAGCACGGCGACACCGAGGACGACGCGCGCTATTTCGCTGGCAAGATCGCCCGCATGCGGCTGTTCCCGGACGGGGACGGCAAGACCAATTTGTCGGTGCTGGATGTGAACGGCGCGGCGCTGGTGGTCAGCCAGTTCACCCTGGCGGCGGACTGGCGCAAGGGCAACCGCCCGGGCTTCTCGCGCGCCGCCGCGCCGGACGTGGCGAAGGCGCTTTACGAGAGATTCTGCGCGCTGCTGGCGGGCGAGGGCGTGCCGGTCCAGACCGGACGATTCGCGGCGTCCATGCAGGTAAGTCTCGTCAACGACGGGCCTTTCACCCTATGGATGGATTCGAAGGAATCATGAAAGGGAAGGCGACGGCATGAAGGTCTACGGCATCCAGATCCTGGTCGACGACATCCTCGCGGCACGGGCGTTCTATGTGGACACGCTCGGCCTGAAGCTGGCCTGGGAGATTCCCGAGATGGGCGCCTTCGGCGTCGAGGTCGAGCCGATCCAGTTCATCGTCACGGTGGTCGGCGAGGAGCGCACCATGGGCGCCGCGCCGGGACGCTTCATCGGCGTGTCGATCGCGGTCGACGACATGGACGCGGTGTACAGGGAGCTCACCGCCAAGGGCGTGCCGTTCGAAGGCCCGCCCGAGACCCAGCCCTGGGGCGGCACGCTGGCCTATTTCCGCGATCCGTCGGGCAACGTGCTGACGTTGATGGCGTAAGGCTACGCCGGGGTTGCGAAATGCGCCGCAGCGTGTAGACCATTCCCATCCAATGTTGTCATCCCGGCGAAAGCCGGGACCCAGTCCGACCGCTGTTCTGGGTCCCGGCTTTCGCCGGGATGACAAGGATTAATGACGAGCCATGACCGCCAGCGACCGCCATTCCATCGGCCAATCCGTGATCGACGCGTGCCTCGCCATGACGGCGCTTGGCGTCAACCACGGCACGTCGGGCAATGGCTCGGCGCGCTGGCTGGACGGCTTCCTGGTGACGCCGACCGGCCTGCGCTACGACGCGCTCAGGCCAGCCGACATGGTCTATGTCACGCTGGACGGACATGCGCACGGGCCGCTCGAGCCGTCGAGCGAATGGCGCATGCATTGCGACATCTACCGGGCGCGGCCCGAGATGAACGCGGTGCTGCACGCCCATCCGCCCTATGCCACGGCGCTGGCGTGCCTGCGCGAAGGCATCCCGCGGTTCCATTACATGGTCGCGGCGGCGGGCGGGCCGGATATCCGCTGCTCGGACTATGCGCTCTATGGCAGCGCCGCGCTGTCGGCCGCCATGCTGACGGCGCTGGATGCCCGCAAGGCGTGCCTGCTGGCCAATCACGGCATGATCGTCTGCGAGACGACCATGCAGCGGGCGCTGTCGCTCGCCGTCGAGGTCGAGGCGCTGGCGCGGCAATACTGCATCGCCCGGCAGACCGGCACGCCGGTGCTGCTGACCGAGGCGCAGATGGACGAGGCGCTGGCGCGCTACGCGACATACGGGAAACAGCCTGGGGGCCGGGAATGAAGGTTGAAGGTGTGGCGCAGCGGCCGATCAGGCTGCATCATGACGGCTGGTCGGTGGACGTCATCGACCAGACGCGGCTGCCGCACCGGCTGGAGATCGTCACGCTGCGCACGCTCGATCATGCCGCCCACGCCATCACCAGCATGCAGGTGCGCGGCGCGCCGCTGATCGGCGCGACCGCCGCCTACGGCATGGCGCTCGCCATGCGCGCCGATGCCAGCGACCTGTCCATGGGCGTCGCCGCCGACCGGCTGCTGGCGACGCGGCCGACCGCGGTCAATCTGCGCTGGGCCGTCGAGGAAATGCTGGGCGCGCTGTTCACCGTGCGGCCCAACGAGCGGGTCGAGGCGGCGTACAGGCGCGCGGGCGAGATCTGCGAGGAGGACGTGGCGATCTGCCAGGCCATCGGCATGAATGGCCTGAGCTTGATCGAGCAGGCTGCCGCCCGGAAGCCGGGCGAGGCCGTCAACATCCTCACCCACTGCAACGCCGGCTGGCTCGCCTGCGTCGACTGGGGCACGGCGACCGCGCCGATCTACATGGCGCACGACGCCGGCATTCCGGTGCATGTCTGGGTGGACGAGACACGGCCGCGCAACCAGGGAGCCTCGCTGACCGCGTGGGAGCTGGGCCAGCACGGCGTGCCGCACACGCTGATCTCGGACAATTCCGGCGGCCACCTGATGCAGCGCGGCCTGGTCGACCTGTGCATCGTCGGCACCGACCGCACCACGGCGACCGGCGACGTGGCCAACAAGATCGGCACCTATCTGAAGGCGCTGGCGGCGCACGACAACGGCGTGCCGTTCTACGTGGCGCTGCCCTCGACCACCATCGACTGGACGCTGGACGACGGCTTGGCCATTCCCATCGAGCAGCGGGCTGGCGAGGAGCTGACCCAGATCACCGGGCGCACCAAATGGGGCGAGAATGTGACGATCTCCATCTCTCCGAAGGGCACGCCCGCGCGCAACGACGCCTTCGACGTGACGCCCGCGCGGCTGGTGACCGGCCTGATCACCGAACGCGGCATCGCCGCGGCGAGCCGGGAAGGGCTGAAGGCGCTGTTTCCGGAACGGCGCTAGAAGGTCATCGGCTAAAGGAAGCAGGCCGCGCTAACGCTGGCTGGCTGCGGCTTTCAGAGGAACTTGCGCAAACATCCGCGCCTGCCGGTCCAGCTCGGTCTGGCACTGGCACACCAAGGCCTTGTCGCCGGCCCGGTGCGCGCGGACCCGGATGTCGACGAGGTCCTGGCGCGAGCGGCGGCCAAGCAGGGTGACAAGATTGGACGGTGTGTGAGTCGGCATGGCGCATGTCTGGTTTGACACAGTTTCGCCGTTTAGTAGATAAAATTTTATACAATTTCAAGTGGTGTTTGGAGGGGATTGGGCTGAACTTGGAAGTGTGGCGGAAGACCGGAGCCTGCCGCGTCCGGTCATGCCTCGCGGATACTCCGGTTGTGCGTTGGTCGACCGAAGCCGTGATCTGGACTGGAATGCGTCTCTAGGGCCGGCACCGGTTGACGCGGCGGCACTTCGGTGCACATATTGAGCTCGTTCCAGGGGTGCCCTTAGGGCTGAGAGGACGCGGGGAAGAGCCGCGCAAACCCTTCGAACCTGATCCGGGTCATGCCGGCGAAGGGAAGGAGCTTCCGGATACTCCGTTTCCCGCACATGGCCTATTTTTGAGCGCGGAGCACCGACCATGAACGACCTCACCGACGCCCCGAAGATTTCCGTCACCACCGGCGCCATTCCCGGCTCGCGGAAGATTTATGTGGGCGGCGACCTGCGCGTGCCCATGCGTGAAGTGGCGCTGCACGAGACGGCCAAGGAGCCGCCGGTGAAGCTGTACGACACGTCCGGGCCGTATTCGGATCCCGAGGTCTCCATCAACATCTATGAGGGCCTGGAACGGCTGCGTACCAAATGGGTCCTGGAGCGCGGCGGCGTCGAGGAATATGAGGGCCGGCATGTGCGCCCCGAGGACAATGGCGGCGCCACCGGCAAGCACCTGGTCTCCGAGTTCCCGAACCTGCGCCGGCCGCTGCGCGCGGTCGGCAACGCCATGGTGACCCAGCTCGAATTCGCCCGCGCCGGCATCATCACCAAGGAGATGGAATACGTTGCCGTCCGCGAGAATCTCGGCCGCGAGCAGGCGCTCGAGCAGGCGCTGCGCGACGGCGAGTCGTTCGGCGCGGAGATTCCCGACTACATCACCCCGGAATTCGTGCGCAGCGAGATCGCGCGCGGCCGGGCGATCATCCCCGCCAACATCAACCATCCGGAAGCCGAGCCGATGATCATCGGCCGCAACTTCCTGGTGAAGATCAACGCCAACATCGGCAATTCGGCGGTCACCTCGTCGGTGGCCGACGAGGTCGACAAGATGGTGTGGTCGACCCGCTGGGGCGCCGACACGGTCATGGACCTGTCCACGGGCCGCAACATCCACAACATCCGCGAATGGATAATTCGCAACTCGGCCGTGCCGATCGGCACCGTGCCGATCTACCAGGCGCTCGAGAAGGTCGACGGCGTCACCGAGAACCTGACCTGGGAAGTGTTCCGCGACACGCTGATCGAGCAGGCCGAGCAGGGCGTCGACTATTTCACCATCCACGCCGGCGTCCGGCTGCACTACGTGCCGCTGACCGCCAAGCGGGTCACCGGCATCGTCAGCCGCGGTGGCTCGATCATGGCCAAGTGGTGCCTGTCGCACCACAAGGAGAGCTTCCTCTACGAGCACTTCGAGGACATCTGCGAGATCATGCGCGCCTATGACGTCAGCTTCAGCCTGGGCGACGGCCTGCGCCCCGGCTCCATCGCCGACGCCAACGATGCGGCGCAATTCGCCGAGCTGGAGACGCTCGGCGAACTCACCCAGATCGCCTGGAAGCACGGCTGCCAGGTGATGATCGAAGGCCCCGGCCACGTGCCGATGCACAAGATCAAGATCAACATGGACAAGCAGCTGAAGGAGTGCGGCGAGGCGCCGTTCTACACCCTCGGCCCGCTCACGACGGACGTCGCGCCCGGCTACGACCACATCACCAGCGGCATCGGCGCCGCCATGATCGGCTGGTTCGGCACCGCCATGCTCTGCTACGTGACGCCGAAGGAGCATCTGGGCCTGCCGGACCGCAACGACGTGAAGGTCGGCGTGATCACCTACAAGATCGCCGCCCACGCCGCCGACCTGGCCAAGGGCCATCCGGCCGCCCAGGCGCACGATGACGCGCTCAGCCGCGCCCGCTTCGAGTTCCGTTGGGAGGACCAGTTCAACCTGTCGCTGGACCCGGAAACCGCGCGCCTGTTCCACGACCAGACGCTGCCGAAGGAAGCCCACAAGGTGGCGCATTTCTGCTCCATGTGCGGGCCGAAGTTCTGCTCGATGAAGATCACCCAGGAAGTGCGCGACTATGCCGCGAAAGGCATGGACGACATGGCCGAGGTGTTCCGCAACTCCGGCGGCGATGTCTACCAGGAGCTGGACGAGCTGAAGGCGGTCGCGGAAAGCAACAGGGCGCTGCTGGCGGGGGAGTAAACGGCATGGATGACCACGAAGCCGGGTTTCTTGACAGCTTCGTGGTCCCATCCAAGCGGGACCGTTTCCGTGGTTTCCTGTCCGATTCCAGGCGTCGGCAGAAATTCCTCTTGGAACTCTACCATTTCCGCTATTTGAACATGGCGAAGGCCGAAGAGCTTGACCTGCATCCCGCAACGGTCGCCGCCATCATGGCTCGGATGACGGCCCTGGGCGGCCCGCAGACGGCTTTCGTCATGTCGACCGATCACCGGATCGACGGACAATCGTGGCCGTTACACGAAATGCTGGGTTGCTTTGCCATGGATGATGATCACGGTTCGATCGCATCCTGCATCGCAGGTAGGCTTGCCATCTACAACGGCTCCGGTCCGAACGAAGTATATCTGCTGCTGGCGGGAAAATAGGGGCATACCTGTGCCTCATCTACAGCCGTCATCCCGGCGGAGGGCGGGATCCAGTCCCTCACGAAAAGACCGGCGCGAAGCGCGCCGGACTGTCAAGTCTGGGTCCCGGCCTTCGCCGGGATGACGGATGGTGCGGGTGCCTACCAGTAGTCCCGCATGATCTCCGCAGCCCACTCGGGCTCGCGGACCTCGCCGCGCGGCGCGAAGCCCTTCATCCACGGCTTGATGTCCACCACCGGCGTGCCGTCAATGGCGTCGAGGCCGCGGACGGTGAGGGTGGTGCCCTCCACCTTCAGCAATGGGCACACGCACAGGCCCAGCCGGTTCGGCCGGTCCTTGCCACGCTGGGCGAATATGCCGACACGGGGCAGGTCCATGTTGCCGCGCGGGTGCCGGGCGCCCGTGTGGACCTTCGAGTCGGCCAACAGGTGGAAATGGAACAGGATCTCCACGTGGGAGAACTGTTCGAGACCGGTCAGTGCATCGGGCCCGAAAACCGCCGGGTCCAGTTCGATGTGGCTGTCAACCGCGTCCCAGCCGTCGTCGATCGCCTCGGTGCGGGCGTTGCGGACGAAGCCGATGGGCAGCAGCAGGATGGCCTGTGTCATGGTGGCAGGATACCGTGCCGCGCAAGCGTCGTCACCAGATGCCGGCGCCCGCCAGTTCAGCGGACGGCGGCCGGTGCCGCTGCCTTTTTCCCGCCCTTCCGCCCGCCGATCTGTCCAACCACGATGCCGCCGATGATCAGGCACAGGGCGACGATGGCGTACCAGGTCAGCGGTTCGTCGAGAAACGCGATGCCCAGCGCGACGCCGATCACCGGCACCAGATAGTTGGAGAAGCCGGCGAAGGACGGCCCGGCGCTGCGCACCAGGTAGATCAGCAGCAGGGTCGGCAGCGCCGTCGAGAAGATCGCCAGCCCCGCGACCGCCACCGCCGATTGCCACGACACGTGCTCGGGCAAGGCGCCGCCGCTGGTCGCCAGCCAGATCGGCACGGAGACCAGCGTGGCGATCCACATCACGCCGAAGCCGATCGGAATCGAGTGATAGTCGCTGGCCTTGTCGGCCAGGATGGTGCCGCTGGCCAGCCCCAGCGCCGCCAGCAGGATGGCGGCGGCGCCCC
>CAMBYA010000030.1 GCA_945872035.1 Rhizobium sp. Q54 | reverse complement strand
ATCAGCAGGGCTGCAGCCCGCCGATGGGTGCCGCCGCACGCTGCTCTTCCATGTCCCTCGCCCACGCCGTAGTCCAAACCATTGATCTCAGGGCGGGAGCGTACCCGCTTCGCGCCGGATGACAAGGCGCCCGACGATCAACTTTCGGTTGAGCGGCCGGCTGCCTCTACTCCGTGTGCTGCCTCACGGGCGTCCGCGCGACAAAGCCGTCCATGTCGGCGGTGGCCGTGATCTGGCAGGCGAGCCGGCTGTTGGGGCGGCGGTCGACGGCGTATTCAAGCATCATGTCCTGGCCATCGTCGACCGGGCCGAGCCGCTCCAGCCAGGTTTCGTCGGCGTAGATGTGGCAGGTGCCGCAGGCGCAGGAGCCGCCGCAATCGCCCAGGATGCCGGGGATGCCGTTCTTCGAGGCGCCTTCCATCAGCGACCAGCCGACGGGCACCTCCTGCTCGTGCTCGGTGCCGTCATGTTCGATATAGCGGATCAGCGGCATTGGTCCTCCGGGGTGCTCGTTTTCCGACCATCCGGTAGCGCCCGGCGAGGTCCGGCGCAACCCCAAAGGCCATCAGACCTGCAGCACGGTGCACGCCGACAGCCCCGGCGCGCCGTGGACGTGGGTGAAGCCGGTCTTCGGGTTTCCCGCCACCTGCCGCTCGCCGGCATCGCCCCGAAGTTGTGAGATGACCTCACAAACCTGCCTCAGACCCGACGCGCCGATCGGCTCGCCATTGGCGATGCAGCCGCCATCGGTGTTGACCGGCATGCGGCCGCCGATCTCGGTGTCGCCGTCGCGCAGCAGCTTCTCCTGCTCGCCGTCCCTGCAGAAGCCGCACTCGGCCAGATACATGATCTCGGCGCCGGATTCCGTGTCCTGCACCTGCACCACGTCGATATCCTCGGGCCCCATGCCCGCCATCTCGAACGTGGCCCGGCTGGCGATGGTCGACGGGCTCGCGGCCCGCTCCAGACCCAGATAGGGGCTGAACACCTCGAACGAGCCGTAGTGCCGGGTGCGCAGCGCCGCCGCGCGCAGGTAGACAGGCCGGTTGGTGTAGCGCCGCGCCACCTTCTCGCTGGCCAGGATCAGCGCCGCGCCGCCCTCGGCCGGCGAGCAGAACATGTACTTGGTCAGCGGATAGGACAGCATGTCCGAGTTCATGATGGTGTCCATGTCGACGGGCTCGCGGCGCCATGCGTTGGGGTTCTTCGCGCCGTTGCGGAACGCCTTGTTGGCGACCAGGCCGAGCGCCTCCTGCGAGATGCCGTGCTCGGCCAGGTAGCGGTTGATCTTCATGCCGAAGAACTGGGTGGTGAGCATCAGGCCGGTCTCGCCGTACCAGGTCTCCAGCCCCGAATTGCGCGGATCGGAATTGAACGCGCCGCGCGGGTGCTTGTCGAAGCCGACCGCGAGGCCGAGGTCATACTGGCCGGCCTTGATCGCCGCATAGGCCGACAGCAACGCGCTGCCGCCGGTGGCGCAGCCGTTCGAGACGTTGACGAACTGGATGCCGGTCAGGCCGAGTTCATTGACCAGGCTGTCGGCGTTGCCCGCCGCCGCCGAACCGCCGAAGGCAAACTGCATGTCCTCCCACTCGAGGCCACAGTCCTTCAGCGCCTGGCGCACCGCGTAAGCGCCCTGCGACCGGCCGCTGACGCCGTCGGTGCGCCCGAACGGGTGCAGGCCGATGCCGATGATGCAAACCTCGGTCATGAAAGGTCCCCCGGTTTAAAGGAGCCTATTCTATACCGCGATATAAAGCGCTGCTAGACCTGAAGCACAGTGCACGCCGAGACGCCCGGGCCGCCATAGACGTGGGTGTAGCCGGTCTTGGGGCTGTTCGGCACCTGCCGCGCGCCGCCATCGCCGCGGAGCTGCAGCACCACCTCGTAAACCTGCCGCAGCCCCGACGCGCCGATCGGCTCGCCATTGGCAATGCAGCCGCCATCGGTGTTGATCGGCATCTTGCCGCCGATTTCGGTATGGCCTTCCTTGATCAGCTTCTCCTGGTCGCCGTCCTTGCAGAAGCCGTTCTCGGCCATGTGCATGATCTCGGCGCCCGACTCGGTGTCCTGGATCTGGATCACGTCGATGTCCTCGGGACCGACTCCAGCCATCTCGAACGCCGCCTTCGAGGCGAACACGGTCGGGCTCGGCGCGCGGTCCAGCGCCAGGTACGGGCTGAACACCTCGAACGCGCCGTAGTGGCGGGTGCGCAGGGTGCAGGCGCGCAGCTGCACCGGCCGATTGGTGTAGCGTCGCGCGGCTTCCTCGCTGGCCAGGATCAGCGCCACGCCGCCTTCGGCCGGCGAGCAGAACATGTATTTTGTGAGCGGGTAGGACAGCATCTCGGAGTTCAGCACCGTGTCCAGGTCGACTTCCTCGCGGCGCCATGCATTCGGGTTCAGCTTGCCGTTGCGGAACGCCTTCTGCGCCACCATGCCCAGGGTCTCGTGCGAGATGCCGTAATCGGCCATGTAGCGGTTGATCTTCATGGCGAAGAACTGGGTGGTGAGGCTGAGGCCGGTGTCGCCGTACCAGTGCTCGAGGCCGCGGCTGGCCGGGTCCGAGTTGAACGCGCCGCGCGGATGCTTGTCGAAGCCGACGGCCACGCCCAGATCGTACTGGCCCGACTTGATCGCGGTGTAGGCCGATATCAGCGCGCTGCCGCCGGTGGCGCAGCCGTTCGACACATTGACGAACTGCACGCCCGTGAGGCCCAGTTCGTTGACCAGCGAATCCGCGTTGCCCGAGGCGGCCGAGCCGCCGAAGGCGAACTGCATGTCGGCCCAGTCGAGGCCGGCGTCCCGCAGCGCGTCGCGGACCGCGTGGGCGCCCTGCTGGCGGCCGGACTTGCCGTCGGTGCGGCCGAACTTGTGGATGCCGATACCGATGATGCAGACCTCGGTCATTTCCCGTCTCCTCGAAGATCGAATACACAAATTAAGCGCATGTGCGGAAAACCCTTACCCGATTCCGCCGCCTCAGTCGAGTTGCAGCACGATGGCTTTCAGGTAGGCGCTTTCGGGCAGCAGCGGGTGCACCGGATGGTCCGGTCCCGCGCCCGCCGAGCGCAGGATCCGGCCACCGCGGCGGGCATCGCCCAGCCCGCGCGCCACTTCCTCGGCGAAGGCTTCGGCGCTGACATTGTGGCTGCACGAGGCCGCCAGCAGCACGCCGCCCGGGCGCACCAGCGGCGCGGCCAGCTTGACCATCTTGCGGTAGCCCTTCAGGCCGGGCTTCAAGTCCTTCTTCGACTTCACGAAGGCGGGCGGGTCGGCGATCACCACGTCGAACTTGCGGCCGCCCTGCCCCATGCTTTCCATGGCATCGAACGCCTCGGCGCGGCGGATGTCCATGATTCCGGTGACGCCGTTCGCCTCGGCCGCCAGCTTCGCCAGCGCCAGCGCCGGCTCGGACCGGTCGATGGCGACCACTTCTTTCGCGCCCGCCACCGCGCACTGCACGCCAAACGCGCCGGCGAAGGTGTACAGGTCGAGCACCTTGCCGCCCTTCGCGAATTTCGCCACGAAGGCCCGGTTGTCGCGGTGGTCGTAGAACCAGCCGGTCTTCTGGCCGCCTGCGAGATCGGCGAAAAACGCGGCGCCGTTTTCCTCAAGCCGCACCGGCCCGTCGACCTTGCCGTGAACCACGCGCACCTCCTGGCCCAGCCCTTCGGTCTGGCGCGCCGGCGTGTCGAGCCGCAGCACGACTGCGTCGGGCTTCACCGTCTCCTTCAGCGCAGCGACGACGGGCTCGATCAACGCATCCATGCCCGCCGTGTTCGCCTGCACCACGACCACGCCGCCGAAGCGGTCGACGATCAGGCCGGGCATGCCGTCTGCCTCGGCGTGGATCAGCCGGTAGAACGGCTTGTCGAACAGCTTGTCGCGCAACGCCAGCGCCGCGGCGCACCGGGCGCGGAAGAACGCCGCGTCGACCTGCTGCTCCGGATCGCGGGTCAGGATGCGTCCGGCGATCAGCGTGTGCGGATTGAAATAGCCGGTGCCGAGCGCCCTGCCCTCGGCCGACTGGAACCGCACGATCGACCCCGCCGGCAGCGACCGGATGGCCGCGTCCATGCCGATCTCGTTGGAGTAGATCCACGGATGCCCGGACAGCGCCCGCATATGCATGCGCGGATTGAGGCGGATAGCGGGTGCGGTCATGGGGTGCCGTTCTATTGGTTGTTGTGTCGCTAGTGCCTAACGGGATTCACGCCACCCGCCAAGTTTTCCTCGCGATGTCGGCGGTTTCTTGCGATTGAACGCCGATGCCGACTGTCGGATAGTCCCTCTCCGCACCCGGAGGAATCCCATGGCGCTGGTCTTCCACCATCACCCGCTGTCGTCGTTTTGCCAGAAGGTGCTGATCGCACTGTACGAGAACGGCACGCCATTCGTGCCCAGGTTGGTCAATCTCGGCGATCCGGCAGAACGGGCCGCGTACCTCGCGATTTCGCCGCTGGGCAAGATCCCGGCGCTGCAGGACGGCGACCGATCGATCATCGAAACATCGATCCAGATCGAACATCTCGACCAGCGTCACCCCGGCCCGCGTCCGCTGCTGCCGGCGAACGACTCCGACCGCCTCGAGGCGCGGTTGTGGGACCGGATCTTCGACCTCTACCTCGAGTTGCCCATGCAGAAAATCGTCGCCGACACCATGCGCGCCGAGGGCGAGCACGATCCGCGCGGCGTCGCCGACGCACACGAAGCGCTGAAAGCGGCATACGAAATGATCGAACCGCGACTGGCCGGCAGGACCTGGGCCATCGGCGATGCGTTCACCATCGCCGATTGCGCCGCCGCACCGGGCCTGTTCTACGCGTCGACGCTGGAGCCGTTCGGCGCGTTCGCGAACCTGAGCGCCTATTTCGAGCGGCTGCTGGCGCGGCCGTCTTTTGACCGTGTTCTCAGGGAAGCGCAGCCGTTCTTCCAGTACTTCCCGTACTACGAAAGCATGCCGGGCAGATTCCGGAACTGGGGAGTTTGAAGCCTTTAGTTGACGGGCGACAGCCGGGTGCTCTTCACGCTGGCGAGGATGCGGCCGAGCGTGGCCCGGACTTCCGGACGGAGCTTCTCGTTGTCGGTGGCGAGGCGGATTTCGCCACTCCACTGGTCCTGGTCCAGCACGCCCTGCTTGACCAGCGACCGGACAAGGATGGTGTGGGCGAGCAGCAGGGCTTCGAACTCGTCGTAGAAGTCGTCCATTTCCCGCTCGGTCCACATGGCGTCTCTCCTGGTTGGCTGGGGCGCACAGCCTAGCGGCCGTGCATTACGCTTCAACGTACATGGACATGGGGCGTTCCGCCCGAATTGCCGCCTATTCGGGCCGGTGGCAGACCGCCTCGATGCGGTGCCCATCCGGATCCAGCAGAAACGCGGCGTAGTAGTCGGCATGGTAGTGCGGCCGCAGTCCCGGCGGCCCGTTGTCCGTCCCGCCCGCCGCCAGTCCGGCCGCATGGAAGGCGTCGACCATGGCCCGGCTGCGCGCGGCGAAGGCGATGTGCTGGCCTTCCGGCGTGACCGCCTTATCCGGCGATGCCTCGGCCGGCCCGCCGATCCAGAATGGCGGTTCGCCGTCCGGGTCGTCGCCGAAGCCGAACGCCGAATAGCCGTCGAAAACCTGGGCCTGCAGCGACAGGTATCCGAGCGTACCCAGCACGGCTTCATAGAACGGCTTGGATTTCCTCAGGTCGCTGACGGGAAGCGAGAAGTGATCGATCATCGGCATACCATCCCTGTTGTCCACCCGACGAAAAGTAGTGGCGCGGCCATCGGATGACCAGCGTTTGACCGGTCGCAAAAGCCGCGATTCCGGTTCACTATGCCGCCGACGGCGGCGGGGACCGCCACTGAAACGAGAGGATGCAGATGGAATTCGTGCGGATGGGAACGACCGGCACACAGGTTTCGCGCCTGTGCCTGGGCGCCATGAGCTTCGGCAGCATGGCGGACTGGATGATCCCGGAGGAGGCCAGCTTCGCGATTGTGAAACGGGCGATCGAGGGCGGCATCAACTTCTTCGACACCGCCGACGTCTATTCGCGCGGCGAGAGCGAGACGATCCTGGGCAGGGCGCTGAAGGAATACGCCCGCAAGCGCGAGGAGATCGTGGTCGCGACGAAGGTCTACATCCCCATGGGCAAGGGCCCGAACCGGGGCGGCCTGTCGCGCAAGCACATCAGGCACTCCATCGACGACAGCCTGAAACGGCTGGGGATGGACTATGTGGACCTCTACCAGATCCACCGGTTCGACTATCACACCCCCATCGAGGAGACCATAGAAGCGCTCGACGAGGTGGTGAAGGCCGGCAAGGCGCTCTATGTGGGTGCCAGCTCCATGCTCGGCTACCAGTTCGCCAAGTACCTCAACAAGGCCGACAGCCTGGGCAAGTCGCGCTTCGTCACCATGCAGAACCAGTACAGCCTGCTCTACCGCGAGGAAGAGCGCGAGATGAACCCGCTCTGCGCCGAGGAAGGCGTCGGCCTGATCCCGTGGAGCCCATTGGCCGGCGGCATCCTGGCCGGCAGCCGCGAGGCCGGCACGACCCGCGCCAAGTCCAACATGGGCGGCGGCGGGCGCTATACCCGCCCTGCCGACCATGCCGTGCTGGACGCGGTCAAGCAGGTCGCGGCGGCGCGCGGCGAGACACCGGCGCAGGTGGCGATCGCATGGCTGCTGTCCAAGCCCGGCGTCACCGCGCCGATCATCGGCGCGACGAGGCTGGCCCAGCTCGAAGACCCGCTCAAGGCGGTGGGCACCAAGCTGTCGGCCGAGGAAATCGCGATACTGGAGGCGCCCTATGTGACGCAGCCGGTGACGCATATCCCCGGCCCGAACGATCTGGCCCCCGGCGCGCCGCGTCCGGACTGATCAGGCGCGCGACGCGACCACGGCATAGAGCGGATCGGACCGGCCGGGAAACGGCGATATGTCGGCGAACTCGGCCGGCCCGAACCCTTCCGACAGCCGGAAATACAGGTTCACCAGCCCACCGTGCTGGTGGTCGTCCAGCGCCCGCCAGATCGCCACGGCCTTGGTCGGGAACATGCGGTTGGAGAACGACAGGATGAACGGCGCACCCGGCTTCAGGATGCGCGCCACCTCGCGAAAAACCTCTACCGGCCTGGTCATGTACTGCACCGACACCGAGACCGTGCAGCCATCGAAGCTGGCGTCGGCGAAGGGCAGCGCCGGGTGCTTGTTAAGGTCCTGGACGAAGCCGCCGGTGAGCTGCCTGTTGGCCTTCAGCTCGGTCACGTTCATGCCGTGGCCGATCACCCGGTCGTAGACCACATCCTTGGGCAGATGCGACACGCAGGACGACATCAGGTCGAGAATCCGCCCACCCGCCGGCAGCCGCTCCCTGTAGAACAGCGCCAGCGCGGCGCAGGCCGGATCGTCGATGTGGGTGACGATGCGCGGCGGCTGGTAGAACCAGGTGTCCGGCGTTTCGTCGACGCGGGCGAAGTGATGGGGCTGCAGCGGGTTTTCCATGCGCAGGAAGATTAGCCACACGATGGACCTACATCCAGTGCGGCGGCGTTAGTCGCGGTAACATGTTCCGCCATCCTTCCCGCAGCCGGAAAGAGCACCCGTGAAAAACAGTGTCAGACGACTTGCGATCCTTGCCGTGGCGCTGGGCCTCGCCGCCTGCGCGTCGCGCCCCAAGGACACCGGCGACGACCTTCCGCTCGCATTGGCCGCGAAGGTGGCGGTCAACCGCGGCGACGGCACGCCGCTGCCCGTCGCGCGCGATCTGGCGCCCGAGGCGGTGCCCGGGCGGAACCAGCAGGTGCTGCTGCTGTCGGGCGGCGGCTCACACGGGGCGTTCGGCGCGGGCGTGCTGGTTGGCTGGACGGCGTCGGGCCAGCGGCCGCAGTTCGACATCGTCACCGGTGTCTCGACCGGCGCGCTGATGGCCACGTTCGCCTTCCTCGGCCCGGAGTTCGACGGCGTGCTGCGCCACCTCTACACCAATGTGGAGAACGGCGAGATCTACAAGAAGCGCGGGCTGAGCGGCCTGCTGAAGGGATCGGCGTTCGACCAGAAGCCGCTGGCGCGGCAGCTCGAGCAGGAAATCACCGACGCGGTGCTCGCCCGGGTCGCCGGGGAATGCGCGAAAGGCCGCCGGCTGTTCATCGCCACCACCAACCTGGACAAGGGCCTGCAGGTGGTGTGGGACATGTGCGGCATCGCCGAAAGCCCCTCACCCGGCAGGGCGGTGCTTTACCGCAAGATCCTGCTGGCCTCGGCCGCCATCCCCGGCCTCTTCAAGCCGGTCTACATCCAGAGCAACAGCCAGATGCCCTCGCTGCATGTGGACGGCACCATCCATTCGTCGATCCTGTTCCACTCGTTCATGCTGGCCAAGGGCGGGAGCCAGGACGTGTGGACGATCATCAACGGCAAGATCGACTATGCCCGCCGCGACGGCTACGCCGACGCCAACGTCACCAGCACCGTGCCCCGCGCGGTGCTCGAGATGATGAAGGCGAACACCAACGCCAGCGTCTACCGCACCTATGTCCGCACCCGGCAGGCCAAGGCCCGCTTCCACCTCGCATTCGTGCCGGACGATCTGCCCGATACCAGCCCGATCGAGTTCAAGTCGGAGGAGATGGCGCCGCTGTTCGAAGCCGGGCAGAAAATCGGCCGCACCGGCCAGTGGGCCGACGAGCCGCCGCGGCTCGAGACGCTCGACCGGCTGCCCTGATTGTCAGGAAAGCGGGAAACCGACGATATCCTGCAGCTCCTGGAGCGCCACGTCGGGATCGATGACCTTGATGGTCCGCATGCCCAGGGCCTTGGCCGGCTTCAGGTTGATGCCAAGGTCGTCCAGGTAGACGGCGTCGCCCGGTTCGATCTCCAGTGCGTCGCAGGCCATCCGGTAGATTTCCGGGCTGGGCTTGCGCACGCCGACCTTGGAGCTTTCGATCACCACCTTGAACAGGCCCATGACCTGCTGGACGGCGGCGGCCTTGTCCTCGGTGCGGGCCATGCCGGCGCCGGAGCCGTGGCGGACATTGTTGGTAATGCAACCGGTGACCAGCCGTTCGCTGATCCGGCGCAGCGCCTCGACCATCCTCGGCCGCAGGTCGCCCGACAGCAGCGCGACCACGTCCTTGCCCGGCAGGTGATAGCCGCGCTGGTGCGCCTCCAGGTCGAACAGCCGATCGAACTCGTCGAGGCTGACCTCGTTGCGCTCGAACAGCGCCCAGGCGTTGGTGTCCGGATTGGTGGCGTTGATCGTGCGGATCAGGTCGAGCGGCAGGCCGCGGTCGGCCTCGTATCGGTTGAACGCCTCGAACGGGCTCGTCGTCAGCACCCCGCCGAAATCCCAGATCACCGCCTTGACCATTAACCGCCTCCGTTTGGTTGCCGGGCGCGTATACCGACCAGCGGAGGGAGCGTCTACTGGAGAAAGCAGCACACGTGCCGAATGTGGTTGACCGCTTTCCCCTGCCCGCTAGGCTAGCCCGCAACCAAGAAGCAGGGGGAGCAAGGGGCGGTGAGCACTCAATCGCAATCGCAGGTCGTGTCGGGCCAGCAGTTCAGCGACCGCTACATGTGGTACGTGGTCATCGTGCTGATGATCGCCTCGACCCTATCGTTCATCGACCGGCAGATCCTCAACCTGATGATCGGGCCGGTGAAGCGCGACCTTGGCGGTCTTTCCGACACGCAGGTATCGCTGATCATGGGCCTCGCCTTCGCCGGCTTCTACAACGTCGTTTCCTATCCGGCCGGACGCTGGGCCGATTCCGGCAACCGCCGCGGCATCATGGCCGCGGGCGTCGCCGTGTGGAGCTTCATGACGGCGCTGTGCGGCCTGGCCCACACCTATGTGATGCTGTTTCTGGCGCGCATGGGTGTCGGCGTCGGCGAGGCCGCGCTCGCGCCCGCCGCCAATTCGCTGCTGTCCGATTATTTCCCGCGCGACAAGCTGCCGCTGGCCATCTGCTTCGTCTCGGCTGCGCCGTTCCTGGGCCAGGGCCTTGCCAACATCATCGGCGGCCCGCTGATCCAGCATCTCGAATCCGTGCCGAGCACCATCTTGCCGGTTATCGGCGAGGTCTATTCCTGGCAGTTCGTGTTCCTCGCCGTGGGCCTGCCCGGCCTGCTGGTGGCGCTGCTGATGCTGACGGTGCGCGAGCCCAAGCGGACCGGCCGCATGTCGGACGAGGGCAAGGCAAGCTTCAGCGAGGTATGGTCGTTCGTGAAGAGCCGCTGGCAGTTCTTCACCCTGATCTTCCTCGGCTATCTGGGCCTGTCGACCCAGGGCTTCGCGCTGTTCTCGTGGATCGCCGAGTACTTCGTGCGCAATCACCAGTGGAGCAAGGGCGAATTCGGCCTGACCTACGGCTTCATCTCCATGACCGTAGGCTTCGCCGGCAGCCTGTTCGGCGGCTGGCTCTCCATGCGGCTGATCAAGCGCAAACGCCTGGACGGTACGCTGCGGATCGTGTTCTTCGCCGCCCTGTGCCAGCTGCCGCTGGCCGTCACCATGACACTGCTGCCCAACGCCTGGGCGTCCATGGCGATGATGGTGCCGCTGACCTTCCTGATGGCAATGCCGCCGGGCCTCATCATCACCGCGCTGCAGAGCATCGCGCCCAACGAGCTGCGCGGCCAGTCGGTGGCGTTCTACATGATCGTGGTGAACTTCCTGTCCTACACCTTCGCCCCGACCTTGCCGGCGCTGCTGAACGACTTCGTGTTCCAGGACGAGATGGCGCTGGGCAAGTCGATCTCGGTGCTGGCGGCGATCAACTACACCATCGGTGCGGTTTGCATCGGCTTCGGCCTGCGCTACTTCCGCCGGGCGCTGAAGGCCGCCGAAGCCTGGCACTGAACCGGGCCGCCAAGGCAAAAACGAAAGGGCCGCCCCGTCGCCGGAGCGGCCCTTTTCCATGGCTCGCTTGTGAGGTCTAGCGGATACGGACCTTGTCGCCCTGCTGTTCCCAGACCGTGTGCAGTTCCTTCTTCATCCAGTCGAGCTGGATCTTGATGCGCTTTTCCCGGTCCTGGATGATCGTCGAGTTCTTCATGCCCTCGGCCAGGAACTCCAGCGTGTCGCGCCAGCGCTCGAATACGTCCCGCAGCGCCAGCGCGTAATCCGGATAGGCGCGGCGGCCCGCATCGAGACGCGCCTTCTCGTACTCCGCGGCGCCGGGCTCGACGATAGCGCGCAACTCGGCGTCGGTGCGCGCGGCGGCAACCAGTTCCCTCCAGGCTGCCGACAGGCGGCTGTTGACGATCTCCCACATGTTGTCCACCGCCTGGTCGATATAGTCCTTGCCGACCGGCGTCCGATGCGCGCCTTCGAAATAGCGCTCGAGCCATTTTTCGCGCAGATAGTCGATGGACGCCTCGAGAACATGCTGGGTGGTGGGGAAATAGTGCTGCACCGCGCCCCGGGTTACGCCGGCCTTCTTGGCGATCTCCGTCGTGGTCGTGCGGAAATAGCCGATCTCAACGAAGCACGAGATCGTCGCCTCAATGATTTCCTGTCTGGTAGCCAGACTGCGCACCCGTCTGCGGCGCGCGCTGGCCAGAGCAACTGAGGTCGCCATATGCCTTGAACTACTCCCTGCCGATGCCGGCCTCTAAAGTCAGACTCGACTTTATATTAACTGGATTGAGGTCTAATTTATCGTGCAACAAGCGCGCCCGGCAACCGCCAATCTGTCACATTTGCAACCGTCGGCACAATGTGATGGCTACCGCCCGTTCGGTCATGCGGCCGCGCGGGGAAGCCGGGATCGCGGTGATCGCCAGCATGCGCTCTTGCGAGCGACTCGCGTGGCCGAAGACGCAAGGGGAGAGCGAACGGATGAGCGAAGCACTTGAGAAGTTGAGCCTGTTCGATCCGGCGGTGCAGGAGGACTGGTATTCGGCCTACGAGATTCTCCATGCGGAAGCGCCGGTCTACTGGTGCGAGGAAGGCGGCTTTTTTGTCGTCACCAAATACGCCGACATCCAGGCGATCTCGCGCGAGCCCAACCTGTTCTCGACCTACGCCACGCGCCTGAGTTCGGACCCGCTGATCAAGTTCCCCGAAGCAGTGGAGATCTACGAGACGCGGGGCTGGCCGCGGTTCCAGCCGATGGTCACCGACCCGCCGATCCACAAGCAGTACCGGCGCAATTTCGACCACTATTTCAGCCCGAGCGGCGTGAAGGTGATGGAGCCGTTCATTCGCCGGTTTATCAACGAACTGATCGACGGCTGGATCGGCAAGGGCGAATGCGAGTTCGTCAGCGAGTTCGCCATGCCGCTGCCGATGACGGTCATCGCCAAGATGCTCGGCTTCCCCATGGAGGACCTGCCGAGGCTGAAGCACTGGTCGGAAGTCTGGGTGCGTCCGTTCGCGCGCGGCCTGACCCTGGAGCAGGAGAAATACGTCGCCGAGATGGGCGTCGAGTTCCAGCACTACATCCACGCCCAGGCCGAGGACCGCCGCCGCAACCCACGCGACGACGTGATCACCGCCCTCGTCAACGGCACGGTCGGCGAAGGCGCGGACAAGCGCCCACTGACCGACAATGAGATCATCGGCATCACCGATAACCTGCTGATCGGCGGCAACGAGACAACCACCTTCGCGCTCACCTCGGGCATATGGTTGCTGTTCCGCTTCCCGGATATCTACGAGGAGCTGAAGGCCGACCGGTCCAAGGTCCGCAACTTCGTCGAGGAGGTGCTGCGCATGGAAAGCCCGACCATGGGCCTGATGCGCTGCGCCACCGAGGATACCGAGATCAGGGGCGTGAAGATTCCCAAGGGCTCGGTGCTGAACCTGCGCTTCGCCGCCGGCAACCGCGACGAGGAGCAGTTTCCCGACGCCGCCTGCCCGCACCTCAGCCGCAAGAACGCGGCCGCGCATCTGGCTTTCGGCCAGGCCGAGCATCACTGTCCGGGCGCGGCGCTGTCGCGGCTGGAGCAGCTCTGCACCTTCGAGATACTGCTCGACCGGCTCGACAACATCCGACCGGCGCCGGGGAAGAACGACTACAGCCACCTACCCGGCTTCACCCTGCGCGGCCTAAAGGAACTGCATATCCAGTTCGACAAGGTTTGATAGTACAAGCCATTAGGTCCGTTACCCGAACCCATCGACGATGCAGTATGACTCCGTTCAAGCCGGAATAAGGCTTCCATCGCCCTGGAA
>CAMBYA010000029.1 GCA_945872035.1 Rhizobium sp. Q54 | reverse complement strand
CGCGGCGGTGATGCCCGGCGTCTCCAGCGCCTGCCGCAGGATCACGGCGATGGCGCCCGCCTCGTCCTGTTCGGTGGGTGCGTCGATGCGAAACAGGCCGTCGAGCGCGCGCGGGACGTCGAGCGTCAGCGTGCGCCACTCGGACGTGGTCTCGGCGGGGCGCATGGCCTCGCTCAGCAGCCGCACCCGTTCACCCGGCGGGGCGGCCGCGCCGGGCCAAATATCCACTTCCGACCGGTCGACCGCCATGCCGGCCAGCAATTGCTTCATGCCGTATTGCGGGTGGCTGGGATCGAGCGCCACCCAGCTTTCGGCGTCCATGGCGGTGTCGAAGCCGGGCAGGATGACGGCACCCTGCGGCAGCCGGGCAATGACCCCGATCAGTTCTGCGCTGGCGGGAATCGAGCCGGTCGAGCCGGCGACGATGACGGGAGAGGACGGCGGCTGGGCGCGCCACCGGCCGGCCAGCTCGCGCAGCAGCCGGTCGCGCCGTTGCGCGGGATCGAGCTGGCCGCTGGCGGCGATGATCCCGGGCCAGGTCTCGACCACGATCCGCAGGAACTCGATGGTGATCTGCCAGTGGCTGGCGAAGTCCTCGGGCACCAGGGTCTCGAGGTCGCGCAGGTCGCAGCCCTCGGTGTGCGCCTGGTCGAGGAAGCTGCCCAATTCGGCGGCGAGGCGGAAATCCTGGGCCGGATCCTCGACGCCGTCGCCGCGCGCCCGGCGCCAACCGCGCACCAGTGTCGACAGCAGCAGGGTGCGTTCCAGCGCCGGGATGGCGGGCGGTATGCCGAGCGAGTCGGCGCCATCGCCGACGATGGACAACTCGCCCTCGTCGACGTCGCCGAGCGGCTGCATCACCGGCAGGATCAGCGCCTTGCCGTCCGACAGACGCAGGAACGCCTCACGCAGGGTCCTTGCCGCGCGCCGCGTCGGCAGCAGCACGCGTACGCGCGCCAGCGACAGCGGGTCGGTTCCGTATCGATCCATCAGCCCGCGCGCAAGCGCGTCGACGAACGAGGTGCCGGGCGGGATGGTGAAGATGGCGGGCTTGGTCATGGGGTGCGAGCCCCACAATCCAGGGGGTTAAACTGGCGACCGATCATGCCTCACTATGGCAAAGCTCGCGCAGGAATGCTTCCGCCTTGTCGCGGCCGTCCACCGTACCGCTGTCAAGCCACCAACCGTCGTGGGCAATGCCGAAGAGGCGATCACGAGAAAGAGCGCGATCCCATATCACATTGTTCGAGAATGGACCCTCTGTCGCATCTTTGAAGGCGGCGGCTGTAGCGATCTGGATGCTGGCGTAGATCATCGGCGCTTCCGGCGCAGGCTTGCGACGGCGAAGGCGATTGTCGCTTTCGAGGAAGAAGTCGCCCGGTCCTCCAAAGCCGACTGCCCGCTCCTTTGGCGCTACCAGCAGTAAGGCATCCATGCGCTCTGGTTCCCACGCTGCCGCCATCCGGCGTAGCGTGTCCAAGGTGCCGTCCGTCCAGACGACATCAGCGTTGATGATGAAGAACGGGCCATCGCCGAGCAAAGGCAGCGCCTTGACTACCCCGCCGCCGGTATCCATCAGTAGTTCGGTTTCGTCGGACAAGGTCACTTCCGGCGATCCCTTGCGGTTCGCGAGGTGAGCCAGCAAACGGTCTCCGAGATAGTGATGGTTGACGATGGCCTCGGCGACACCGGCTGCTGCGAGGGCGTCCAGCGTCCAGTCAATGAGCGCTTTACCGCCAACTTCCACCAGCGCCTTGGGGCGATCCTTTGTGAGCGGCAGGAGGCGAAGCCCCAAGCCTGCGCAGAGCACCATCGCCCTCTGCGGCACGGCGCTCATTGCGGTTCTCCCGGCAGCGCCAGGCGGCGCTGGTCCCTAGGACAATAGAGGTCGAACCACAGCTTCAGATCGTCCAGTTCCGGATGCTCGAGGCCGCGGTCCAGCAGGTCCCAGATGTTCGGGATCATCGTTGGATAGCGCGGTTTTCCGTCGCGCTTCCACAGCCGGGTAAAGATGCCGATGATCTTGGTGTTGCGCTGGGCGCCCAGCACCCAATAGGCGGTCATGAACGCCTCGCGGTCCATCTCCGGGCGGGCCGACAGGTAGCGCTCCAGCATGGCCTCCTCCAGGTTGCGCGGCACGTTTCGGCGGCAGTCCTGCAGCAGCGAGACCAAGTCGTAGGCGGCGGGGCCGATCCGCCCGTCCTGGAAGTCGAGCAGGCCGATTGCGCCGGCGCCGTGGCGGCCGGGCAGGGCCATCAGATTGTCGGCATGGTAGTCGAGCAGCACCAGCGTCTCGGCGCCCGCGCGCACCAGCGGGAACACCGCCCGCCACAGCGCCTCGAACTCGGCGCCCGCGTCGCCCGGCGTCGGATGGCCGGTGCGCGCCGGCAGGTACCAGTCGGGGAACAGCAGCACCTCGCGGGTCAGCGCGGCGTCGTCGTAGAGCGGGAGCTCGAAGGGCGGCGCGCCGCGCACCGGCAGGTATTTTGGCGGCGCGATTCGGTGGAGCTCGACCAGCACGTCGATGGCGCCTTCATACAGTGTTCGCTCGAGGCCGGCATCGCGGGCGATCAGCCGGGTGAAGGTATCGTCGCCCAAATCCTCCAGCAGCAGGAAACCCTCGGCAATGTCGGCGGCGATCAGCCGCGGCGCGCTGAAGCCGTTCTCGACCAGGTATTCGCCGATCGCCATGAAGGGGCGCACGTCCTCCTTGTCGGGTGGCGCGTCCATCAGCACCGTCGGCGGATCTCCGTCGACGCGGAAATAGCGGCGGAACGAGGCGTCGGCCGCCAACGGCCGCCACGGCGCGCCCGGTTTCCAGACTCTTCCCAGGAACGCGTCGATCTCGGCTTCGCGGCTCAACTCAACTGGTCTCCGATTTGCTTGAGGCGGCCGGTCCATGACGGGCCGCCGGACAGGGTCATGCTGCGCCGATCCTCCACCAAACCCAGCCCGATGGAAAGCCTGTCGGCGGGCAATCTTCCGCCCATGCGCGCGGGCCATTCGATCAGGGTGACGCCGGTGTCGAACGCCTCGTCCATGCCCAGTTCGTCGATCTCGTCCGGGTCCTCGATGCGGTAGAGGTCGAAGTGCCAGACGGCGTCGAAATCCCGGCCGTCGACCGGATAGGTCTGCACCAGCGTGAAGGTCGGGCTGGGCACCTCGTCCTCGACGCCGAGCGCCTGGATCAGGAACCGCGCGAACGCCGTCTTGCCCGCGCCCAGGTCGCCTTCGAGCGCGACGACGTCGCCGGTACGCAGCAGCGGCGCGAGGATGCGCGCGATCCGG
Organism: Rhizobium sp. Q54; assembly: GCA_945872035.1. GTDB lineage: Bacteria > Pseudomonadota > Alphaproteobacteria > SMXS01 > SMXS01 > RI-34. The sequence goes on along the minus strand of CAMBYA010000029.1, from coordinate 10,373 downwards.
GCGGTGGTTTCGATGCCGGGCAGGCCGAGGGTGAGCATCTAGATGTTGTAGTGCGGTTCTTGTTTTCGCGCTAGCGCTGCTACACCCTCAGCCGTCATCCCGCCGAAGGGCGGGATCCAGACCTGGCAGTCACGGCGCGCTTTGCGCCGGTTATTCGTATGGGACTGGGTCCCGGCCTTCGCCGGGATGACAGTTGGTGTATGGGGCGGTGGCCGAGGGCAAACTCAAACGAAAACCCCCGCCGAAAGGCGGGGGGGTGCCGTTCCGGGATGCCGGAAAACTCAGTAGCGGTAGTGGTCTGCCTTGTACGGGCCCTGCGGCGTCACGCCGATATAGGACGCCTGGTCGGGCTTCAGCACGGTCAGCTTGGCGTTGAGGCGCGCCAGGTGCAGGCGAGCGACCTTCTCGTCCAGGTGCTTGGGCAGCACGTAGACCTTCTTCTCGTAATTCTCGTGGTTCTGCCACAGCTCGATCTGGGCGATCACCTGGTTGGTGAACGAGGTGCTCATGACGAAGCTGGGGTGGCCGGTGGCGCAGCCCAGGTTCACCAGCCGGCCCTTCGCCAGCAGGATGATGCGCTTGCCGTTGGGGAACTCGATCTCGTCGACCTGCGGCTTCACCTCGTGCCACGAGTAGTTATGCAGGCGGGCCACCTGGATCTCGCTGTCGAAGTGGCCGATGTTGCAGACGATCGCCCGGTCCTTCATCTCGTGCATGTGGTCGAGCGTGATGATATCGATATTGCCGGTGGCAGTGACGAAGATGTCGCCGAACGAGGCGGCCTCGTCCATGGTCACGACCTGGTAGCCTTCCATGGCGGCCTGCAGCGCGCAGATCGGGTCGATCTCGGTGATCAGCACGCGGGCGCCCTGGCCGCGCAGGCTGGCGGCGCAGCCCTTGCCGACGTCGCCATAGCCGGCGACCACGGCGACCTTGCCGGCCAGCATGACGTCGGTGGCGCGCTTGATGCCGTCGATCAGGCTCTCGCGGCAGCCATAGAGGTTGTCGAACTTCGACTTGGTGACGGAGTCGTTGACGTTGATGCAGGGAACGGGAAGGCCGCCCTGCTTTTCGATCTGGTAGAGGCGCAGCACGCCCGTGGTGGTTTCCTCCGAGATGCCGCGGACTTCGAGCATCAGTTCGGGGAACCTGTTCATCATCATGGCGGTCAGGTCGCCGCCGTCATCGAGGATCATGTTCGGGCGCCAGCCGTCCGGGCCCAGGATGGTCTGTTCGATGCACCAGTCGAATTCGGTCTCTGTCAGGCCCTTCCACGCGAACACCGGAACGCCGGCGGCGGCGATGGCGGCGGCGGCCTGGTCCTGGGTCGAGAAGATATTGCACGAGCTCCAGCGAATCTCGGCGCCCAGCGCCGTCAGCGTCTCGATCAGCACGGCCGTCTGGATGGTCATGTGCAGGCAGCCCGCGATCCGCGCGCCCGCCAGCGGCTGGCTGGCGCCGTATTCCTTGCGCAGCGCCATCAGGCCCGGCATCTCGGTCTCGGCGATGGTGATTTCCCGGCGGCCCCAGGGCGCCAGCGACATATCGGCTACTTTGAAATCGGAAAACGCGTTCATCGGTGTCCTGCCATCCTAACACGGGGAGCGCACCGGACGGTATTCGGTGCGGCGGCAAGTATAAAGATATCTTTATATATTTCTATCTTAATTTCGGCGCGCTGCTCAGTCCTCGTCGAACTTGGCTTCCACCAATGACGCCAGTGCGTTGAGCGCTTCGCGCGCCTGCGGGCCGCTCGCCTCGATGCAGATGCTTGAGCCCGGACCGGCGGCCAGCATCATCAAGCCCATGATCGAGGTGCCGACGACTTTCTCGCCGTCATTGGGGCCGGTGACGTGCACGGTGGCATCGTACTGGGCCGCGAGATTGACGAATTTCGCCGACGCGCGGGCGTGCAGCCCGCGGCGGTTGGTGATCATCACCTTCTTGTGAGGCAGTTCCCCCGACACTCAGTCCTTACCCGTCAGCAACTTGGAGGCGACGTTGATGTATTTTCGCCCGGATTCCTGGGCGGAAGCAACTGCGTCCTCGAGGGAACTGGAAACGCGCACGCTGGCGAGCTTGATGAGCATGGGCAGGTTGATGCCGGCGATGACCTCGACCTTGGCCTTATCCATGATCGAAATGGCCAGATTGGACGGCGTGCCGCCGAACATGTCGGTGAGCAGAACGACGCCGTTGCCCGAGTCCACCGATGCAACGGCGTCCAGGATATCCTTGCGCCGGCGTTCCATGTCATCCTCGGGGCCGATGGAGATCGCCTGGACCTGTCGCTGCGGCCCGACCACATGCTCCATGGCGGCGACGAACTCCTCGGCCAGACGGCCATGGGTAACGAGAACCAACCCGATCATTTAATCGCTATCCTGACGACTAGGCGGCGACGAGCCGGACAACTCCACACCGGCATCGCGGTGCACGGTGGTAACCCCGAAGCCACGGTCGCGCAATAGGCTGCTGAGGCTTTCGGCGAGGAAGACTGACCTGTGTCGTCCGCCGGTGCAGCCAAACGCAATGGTGAGGTAGGCTTTTCCCTCCCGAACATAACTGGGCATGAGGTTGACGACGAGGTCGCTGACTCGCCCGAAGAACCCTTCGAACTCCGGGTCCTGGCGAATGTAGTCGGCGACTCCGGCGTCGCGCCCGGTCAAAGGCTTCAGGTCGGGCACGTAGTGGGGATTGCGCAGGAAGCGCACGTCGAACACGGTATCGGCGTCACGGGGCAGGCCGCGCGGAAACGAAAATGACATGACCGTGATGGCGATTCCGCCGGTCTCGCCCAGGTGGAACTGGTTGCGGATCAGCCGCCGCAAGTCGTGGCCGGTCAGTTCGGAGGTGTCGATCAGCACGTCGGCAAACTGGCGCACCGGCGCCAGCATCTCGCGCTCCCGGTCGATGCCATCCTGCACGGGCCGGTCCACCGCCATGGGATGGCGGCGCCTGGTCTCGGTGAAGCGGCGCTTCAGCACGCTGTCGCTGGCGTCGAGGAAGACCAGCGTGGCGTCGAGGTCGTCACGGGCGCGCAACGTCGACATCAGGCGCTCGAGCCGGTCGGCGCTGAACGCCCGGGTGCGGCAGTCGATGCCCACCGCCACCGCGTGCATGGGCTCGTCGGCCGGATCGTCGCCGGCGGGCTGGACCAGGTTGGGCACCAGGGAGAACGGCACGTTGTCGACCGCCTCGTAGCCGAGATCCTCGAGCGCCTTCAGCGCCGAACTGCGGCCGGCGCCCGACAGACCAGTGACCAGGACGATCCTGGTTCGTGCCGGCGGGGTAATCATGCGCCCGTGTCCTGTGGTGCATGTTTCTTCGCCGCGAGCCGGACTTTGGCGGCGGCCGACACCTCGAACGGCGCGACCTGTATCCTCGGGACCACCACGCCGTCGATAACGGCGGCGTCCGGATCGGGCAGGCGCTCGATCTCGCTGTCGGTGACCAGGTCGGCCACCATGGCGATTACCGAGCGGGCCTTTACCGGCATCGGCAGGATGCCGACGCCGCGTACCTCCAGCATACCCTTGATGCTCTGGGGCGCGGTGCCGATCAGTCGGTCGCCGCGGACCTCGAGCACGGTATAGTCGTCGCTGACCAGCTGGGCGCCGGCATCGATCAGCCGCAGCGCCAGATCCGACTTGCCCGAGCCCGACGGCCCTCGCAACAGCACCCCCAGTCCGTCGATGTCGACGCAGGTGGCGTGAACGGTGGTCATGCGTTTGCTGTCGGGGTCCGGTCGGACGCCTTGGGGCTCTTCTGCTGCATCCCGACGGCGGGCAACGTGATGGTGAAGCGGGCGCCCATGGGCGGGCCGATGGGTCCTTCCGGGCTATAGCGGTTCTCGGCGCGAATCAAGCCGTCGTGTACGGCGATGATCTGACGCGAGATGTTGAGGCCCAGGCCCGAATGGCTGCCGAAGCCTTCTTCCTCGGGACGTTCGGAATAGAACCGCTCGAAGATCTCGTCCAGCCGCTCGTCAGGAATGCCGGGACCTTCGTCGTCGACGGTGATGAACAACGTGTCGCGATTGCGGCGCACCTTGATGGCGATGACGCCGCCGGGCGGGCTGAACGAAATCGCGTTGTCGATGAGGTTGCGCATTACCTGTCCCAGGTGGCTCTCGATTCCATACACCACCAGGTTATAGCCTTCCACATCCAACATGATGCGCGGCCGGCGGCCGCTTTTCCCCGACAGGGCCTTTTCATCGTGGTTGGCATAGATGCCGATGATCTCGCGCATCATCGACGGCACGTCGATCTCCTGCATGTCGGCGCGCAACAGCTCCGCGTCGAGGCGCGAGGCGTTGGAGATGTCGCTGATCAGACGGGTCAACCGGTCGATGTCATGCTTGATGATGTGCATCAGCTTCAGCTTGTGGTCCGGATTCTGCCTCCGTTCCATGGTCTCGACCGCGCTGCGCAGGGAGGTCAGCGGATTCTTCACTTCGTGAGCCACGTCGGCGGCGAAGCCCTCGATGGTGTCGATGCGCCGGTAGAGCGCCTGGGTCATGTCGCGCAGAGCCCGGGACAGGTCGCCCACTTCGTCGCGCCGCCGGGAGAAGTCGGGAACGATGGCTTGCCGGCCGCGGCCCTGGCGCACGGTGTGGGCGAACGCCGCCAGCCGCTGTACCGGCCGGGCGATGGTACCGGCGAGCAGGAACGAGAGCAGCATCGTCACCGACAGATCGAGCAGGAATATCTCCAGGATGGCCAGGCGTTCCTGACGCACGACTTCCTCGATCTCGGTGGTTTCGACCGAAACGAGGAGCGCGCCCAGCACATGCCGGAAATGCTCGACGGGCACCGCCACGGTCAGCACCAGCGAGCGATCGCCCCTGACGCGCACCATCTGGTCTGGCTCACCGGTCAGCGCCTTCAGCACCTCCGGGTAATCGGCGGCGGTCTGGTCGAAGCGTTCCACATAAAGCGGGTAGTTCGGGTCGGACGACATGGTGCGGATCGAGAAGGCACGGAATTTCTCCCAGAGTGCCTGGACCATGCTGATCTGTTCCTGCTGGCCGGGCGGCGGCAGGGGAATGGTGACGACCTGGGTCGACGGGTTGAGCTTGCGGGTGTCGAGGGACAGCGTGCCGTCGGTCTCGAACAGCCGCACCCGGTCGGTCCGGTCGGCCGACAGGCGGCGCAGCAGCGAGGCGGCGCGCTCCTTCTCGAGCGCACCGGTCTCGGTCTCGCTCTCGACCGTCTCCGCCAGGGCTCCGGCAAGCATTTCGGCTTGGCTGCGCAACGCCGACAGCCGGGTCTCGATCAGCCCGGTGCGGTACTGGTTGACATAGAGAATACCGCCGACGAGCACGGCGAGACCAATGACGTTGAGTACGAGAATGCGGCCGGTCAGGCCGGAGAAGGGGAGCCGGTGATAGGTCGAAGCGGAAGCCGCCGGACGGCTTCCGCTTCGCCTGAACAATTTGCGAAAGTTCACCGCCCGGCTCCGCGGCCGCTACGCTCAGGTCTTTTCCTCGGCGTAGCGGTAGCCGATGCCGTACAGCGTCTCGATGCCCGAGAAGTTGTCGTCGATCTCGCGGAACTTCTTGCGCAGTCGCTTGATGTGGCTGTCGATGGTCCGGTCGTCCACATAGACCTGGTCGTCATAAGCGGCGTCCATCAACTGGTCCCGCGTCTTGACGTGACCGGGACGGGTCGCCAGCGCCTGCAGGATGAGGAACTCCGTGGCGGTCAGCGTGACCGGCTGGTCGTCCCAGGTGCAGCTGTGGCGGCCCGGATCCATCACCAGCTTGCCGCGGACCATGACCTTGTCACTGTTGGGCGCGGCGGCGCGGCCTTCGGCGCGGCGCAGGATGGCGCGGATGCGCTCGATCAGCAGCCGCTGGGAGAACGGCTTGCGGATATAGTCGTCTGCACCCAGCTTCAGGCCCAGCACTTCGTCGATCTCCTCGTCCTTGGAGGTGAGGAAGATCACCGGCATGTCGGTGACGCGGCGGAGCTTCTGCAGCAACTCCATGCCGTCCATGCGCGGCATCTTGACGTCCAGCACGGCCAGGTCTGCGGGCTGGGCGGTCAGGGCGGCAAGCGCTGTCGTGCCGTCCGAATAGGTACGCACCGCCAGACCCTCGGCCTCCAGCGCCATGCCGACGGAGGTCAGGATATTGCGGTCGTCATCTACCAGTGCGATTGTCGCCATTGCTATTCCCCAACCCGAACCGTGGCTCGGACAGCCCAGTTGCCGAGTGCCTTGTATCTTGACGTTATGCGCGCTTTTGCAACCTTTGCAATCAATCGTGACCACATAAGGGCAGGACCCTTCTCATGCTGACGGAACCAGATACCTCTAACGCCGGAAATGCCGCAAGGTTCCTGATCCGGTCCGCGCGGCACGCCTCTTTAGGCACCGTGATGGAAGACGGCTCACCCTACGTGTCGCTGGTGGGAATCGCCGCCGAGGGTGGCGGTGCGCCGGTCGTGTTCATCTCAAGTCTCGCGCAGCATACCATGAACCTGCGGCGAACACCCGTCGCAAGCCTGCTGGTGGATGGCGGCGGCGGCCTCGAAGGCCCGAGGGTGACGCTGCTCGGCAGGCTGCGCCCATCCGACGACGTCAGGCTGAAGGCACGTTATGTTGCGCAGCATTCCGATGCTGGACGCTACGCCGGCTTCGCCGATTTCGGGCTGTGGCGCTTTGCCGTCGAGCGTGCGCATCTGGTCGCCGGGTTCGGACGAGTCGGCTGGGTTCAGCCTGGTGAACTGCTACTGCCCGAAGCCGCCTGGACGCCGCTTGCCGAGGCTGAATCCGGCATCGTTTCGCATATGAACGAGGACCATGCCGATGCGATCGCGCTCTACGCGACCGTGCTGAAGGGCGCGGCGCCCGGCGCCTGGCGCATGACCGGGATCGATCCGGAAGGCTTTGATATCGCCGATGGATCGAGACGCCTGCGTCTCACTTTCGACACGTTCGTTGCGTCTCCTCAGGAAGCGCGGATGGCGCTGGTCGATTTGGTCAAGCGAGCGAGGGTTGCGCCCACGTCATAAGGGCTTTGAGCGGTAGTGTCACAATCCGGTAAATTCTCTCGTTGCCAGCCAAACCCGTCTGTGACTATACCGATGCGCGAATTGGGGCGGACCTTTGAAAACGGCGTTCGACGCACTCACCACTCATCATGACAGATCTGGGAGATAGGCCCGTGGGAACCACGAACCCTCGTGTCGGCAATTTCGGTTTGGATAAGCACGGCATCAGGCCTCAGCGCCCGGTGAACTGGAACCTGGACTCCGCCATCCTGTTCGAGGAAGCGGTGCGCCGCGGCGAAGGCATGGTGTCCGTCGGCGGCGCGCTCGTCGTCGAGACCGGGCAGCACACCGGCCGTTCCGCCAAGGACAAGTACATCGTCCGCGAGCCCGGTTCGGAAGCCAATATCTGGTGGGCCAACAACACCGAGATGTCGCAGGACGCTTTCGCCCGGCTCGAGAAAGAAATCACCGAATATCTGGGCGGCCAGGAACTGTTCGTGGCTGACCTGTATGCGGGCGCCGATCCCGAGTACCGGCTGAACGTGCGCGTGGTGAACCAGCATGCCTGGCACAACCTGTTCCTGCGCCATCTGCTGATCGAGCCCCTGGCCGGAGACCTGCAGGATTTCGTGCCGCAGTTCACCATCCTGCATGCCCCGGACTTCAAGGCCGATCCGGCCCGTCACGGCACCCGCAGCGAGACCGTGATCGCCCTCGACTTCACCCGCGGCATCGTTCTGATCTGCGGCACCTCCTACGCCGGCGAGATGAAGAAGTCGGTGTTCTCGATCCTCAACTACATCCTGCCGGGCAAGGACGTCATGTCCATGCACTGCTCGGCCAATGTGGGCCATTCAGGCGACGCCGCGATCTTCTTCGGGCTTTCGGGCACCGGCAAGACGACGCTGTCGGCCGATCCGCACCGCACCCTGATCGGCGACGACGAGCACGGCTGGAGCAACACCTCGCTGTTCAACATCGAGGGTGGCTGCTACGCCAAGATGATCCGCCTGTCGGCCGAGGCCGAACCCGAAATCTACGCCACTACCCGCCGCTTCGGCACAGTGCTCGAGAACGTGGTGATGGACCCGGAGACGCGCGAGCTGGACCTGGACGACGATGCGCTGGCCGAGAACAGCCGAGGCGCATATCCGCTGTCCTACATTCCGAACGCCTCGGCCATCGGCGTCGCCGGCCACCCGAAGAACATCATCATGCTGACCTGCGACGCTTTCGGCGTCATGCCGCCGATCGCCAAGCTGTCGCCCGAGCAGGCCATGTACCACTTCCTGTCCGGCTACACCGCCAAGGTCGCCGGCACCGAGAAGGGCCTGGGCAACGAGCCGCAGGCGACGTTCTCCACCTGCTTCGGCGCGCCGTTCATGCCGCGTCATCCGTCGATCTACGGCAACCTGCTGAAGGAAAAGATCGCCAGCCACAACGTGGATTGCTGGCTGGTCAACACCGGCTGGACGGGCGGCGAGTTCGGCACCGGCAAGCGCATGCCGATCAAGGTCACCCGCGCGCTGCTGAACGCGGCGCTCGACGGGTCACTCAAGCATGCAACCATGGTGGTCGACCCGAATTTCGGCTTCGAAGTTCCCTCGTCGTGCGCCGGCGTTCCGACCGAGATCCTGAACCCGCGCGAGACCTGGGCGGACAAGGCGGCCTATGACGCCAAGGCCCGCCACCTGGTCGAGCTGTTCATCTCCAACTTCGCCAAGTTCGAGGAGTACGTCGACGAGAAGATCCGCGCGGCGGCCCCCAAGGCGGCCTGATTCTCCTGCGATGACCGGTTTGCGGAACGGCGGGCTTCGGCCCGCCGTTTCTTTTGGCATCCACGGGACGCAATCCCTATAAGAAGCGCCATGAGGCCAGACCTGAAACGCAGGACATTGCTGAAGGCGGCAGCCGCCGTCCCGGTGCTCGGAATGCTGCCCCGTTGGGCGCACGCCGAGGCGTTCGAGCCGCCGATGACGTTTCCACCGTCGCAGCTCCTGCCGCCGGAGTTACAGAAGGGCGAGACGTTCGAGGTGATTGGCGAGGTCACCGCGCAGGGATTCTCGAACCGCTTCATGCTGTCGACGATCTATGGCGGCTATGACGTGGTGACCCAGGACCTGCTGGAAAAGTATGTCGCCGAAACCCGTGCGATCGCTCAGCTGCGCAAGATCAAGACGACCAGGGCATTCGCCTCGGGCTTCGCCTCGGCCGCCAAGAGCCCCTACAAGGGCGTCAAGGCGCTGGTCGAGGCGCCGATCGAGACGGTCAAGGGCGTACCCGTCGCCCTGTGGAAGTTCGGCAGACGGGTCGGCGAGATGGTTTCGGGCAGCCGCGGCGAGAAGGAAGACAGCTATCCGGCCGAGTTGCTCGGCTATTCGGCGCTGAAGCGGAAGCTGGCCTTCAAGCTGGGCGTCGACGTTTATTCCGCCAATGTCACCCTGCAGAAGGAGATCAACGACGTCTCCTATGCCGGCTTCGCCGGCGGCCTGGCTTTCAAGGGCGCCATGATCCCGGTGTCGCTTCCCGCCGTCGCTGGCAAGGCGCTGAGCGCCATCCAGTATACGCGGCAGGCCAACCAGATCCTGCGCGACATGACGCCCGAGGATCTGCGGATACGCAACCGAGCGGCGCTCAAGGCGATGTGGGCGGAAAGCAGCGAAATCGACACGTTCATGGACAACAACTATTTCACGCCGCGGCACGAGACCATCATCACCATGGCGCTCGAAAGCATGGCGGGTGTGATGAACCGCCAGGCGGTGATCCGCCGCGCCGGCCTGGTCGATTCCGACCTGGCCGCGCTGCTGATGCAGCGGTCGGTGGAGATGATGCGCGCCTATCACGCGACGGTTCATGCCATCGTCCGGTTCGAGGAGATCGACTCCAACCTCGCCATGGTCACGGATGACGGCGGCCTCGCCATCACCATGCCGGCGGACCGCATCCACTGGACCGAATGGTTCGCGAAGACCACGGCGGCCCTTGCCGCCTACCGGACGCCGCAGATCAGGTGGCGTGGCTTGGTGGTGGCAGGCCAGCTTTCGGATCGCGCGCGGACGAACGCCCAGGCGCTGGGGCTGATCGTCGAATCGCACGCCCGCGAGACCCTGCTGCCCAAGGAGGAGTGGGAGGCGCCGGAACTTCTGGAAGTCGACGACGACACGCCGGACCCGCCCGCCGAGGCATCGCCTGCCCTGGAGACGCCGTCGCCGGCGGAACCGTTGCCGGCCGGGCCGCAGCCGGGGACCGGGCCGGAATGGCAGGACGCACCCTCTTCCGGCGGGGTGATATGACCTTGCGGCCTCGCGCCGCGGTCACGACTTCATGATAAATTCTAAGATCTCTGAGTCGGAACCGACATGACGCGAT
>CAMBYA010000028.1 GCA_945872035.1 Rhizobium sp. Q54 | reverse complement strand
CCGAACTGACCTCCGTCGGCACGCTGCGCGCGGTCCAGAGCATCAACCTGACCACGGAGGTCGCCGGCACCATCCGCCAGATCCTGTTCGAATCCGGCACCGAGGTCGCGCAGGGCGCGCCGCTGGTGCGCCTCGACACCACGGCCGAGGAAGCCCACCTGAAATCGCTGATGGCCCAGGTGGCTCTGGCACGCGCCAACTACGAGCGCGACACCAAGCTGATCAACCAGGGCCATGTGTCGCAGGCGCGGCTCGACGCCACAAGGAGCAGCCTCGACAGCCTGCTGGCCCAGGCCGACGAGCAGAAGGCGCTGATCGCCAAGAAGGTGATCGCGGCGCCGTTCCCCGGCCGGCTCGGCATCCGCAAGGTGAACCTCGGACAGTACGTCCAGGCTGGCACGCCCATGGTGGACCTGCAGCAACTCGACCCGATCTACGCCGACTTCACCCTGCCCGAGCGTTACATTGACGCCCTCGGCCCTGGCCAGACCGTGAGCTTCTCCGTGGCCGCTTTCCCCGGGCGGGCGTTCACCGGCAAGGTGACCGCCGTGAGCCCGCAGGTGGACAGCGCCACCCGCTCCATCGCGCTGCAGGCCACCATCGAGAATGCCGAGCGCACGCTGCGCCCCGGCATGTTCGCGCAGATGACCGTGGGGCTGCCGAGCGAGCGCAAGGTGCTGGCCCTGCCGCTGTCGGCGGTCACCTACAATCCCTATGGCAATTCGGTATTCCTGATCGTCGAGAAGAACGGCGGAAACACCGCCCAGACCACGCCGGTGCAGACGGGCGAGACCCGCGACGGTATGATCGAGATCACGGGTGGGCTCAAACTGGGCGACCAGGTCGTGTCCGTCGGACAGAACAAGCTGCGCAACGGCCAGACCGTGGCCGTCGACAACCGGGTGGCGCCGCCGCAGGCGGTGGATCTCCCGTGAGGATGGCTCCTGTGAGTATGGCCGCGTGAGGTTCACCGACATATTCGTCCGCCGCCCCGTGCTGGCGAGCGTGATCAGCCTGCTGATCCTGCTGATCGGCCTGCGGTCCGTGTTCATGATGGACCTGCGCGAATATCCCGAAACCAAGTCCACCGTGGTCACCGTGCGCACCGCCTATCCGGGCGCCAGCGCTGAATTGATCCAGGGCTATGTCACGACGCCGCTGCAGGCGGCCGTCGCCGAAACCGAGGGCATCGACTACATCTCGTCGACCAGCACGCAGGGCATGTCGGTGATCGAGGCCCACATGCGGCTGAACTACGATCCCAACGCCGCGGTGGCCGAGATCCAGGCCAAGGTGGGCAGCCAGCGCAACGTATTGCCGCAGGACGCCCAGGATCCGGTGATCAGCTCGACCACCGGCGAGAACATGGCGCTGATCTATGTGGCGTTCTTCAGCGACGTCATGTCGCCGTCGCAGATCAACGACTACCTGATCCGCACGGTCCAGCCCCGCATCCAGGCCATTCCCGGCGTCGCCAAGGCGACCCTGATGGGCGACAAGACCTTCGCGCTCCGGGTGTGGCTCGACCCCAAGCGCCTCGCCTCCCTCGGCATGACCGCCGACGACGTGGCCTCGGCGCTGCGCGCCAACAACTACCTGGCCGCGGTGGGCCAGACCAAGGGCGCGTCGGTGTCCATCGACATGAGCGCCGAGACCGACATCCGGGACCCCGAAGCCTTCCGCAACATGGTGATCCGGCGCGACGCCGACACGCTGGTGCGGCTGCGCGATGTGGCCGACGTGGAGTTGGGCGCACGCAATTACGAGATGACGACCTGGTACAACGGCAAGACCACCATGTTCCTCGCCGTCGAGCAGACGCCGGGCGCCAACCCGCTGACCGTGTCCAAGCAGGTGCTGGCGCTGTTGCCGGACATCAAGGCGCAGCTGCCCACCGGCCTGCGGATGGACCTGGCGGTCGACTTCAGCGAGTACATCAGCGAGTCCATCGCCGAGGTGTTCTGGACCCTGGGCGAGACCGTGCTGATCGTGCTGCTGGTGGTGCTGATCTCGCTGGGATCGCTGCGCGCCGCGGTGATTCCCAGCGTCGTCGTGCCGCTGGCGCTGGTCGGCTGCTGCTTCATGATGCTGTTGATGGGATTCTCCCTCAACCTGCTGACCCTGCTGGCCATGCTGCTGGCCATCGGCCTGGTCGTCGACGACGCCATCGTCGTGGTCGAGAACGTGGACAGGCACATCGTCGAGGGGCAGACACCGTTCCAGGCGGCCATCAACAGCGGCCGCGAGCTGGTGGTGCCGATCATCTCCATGACCACGACGTTGATCGCGGTCTATGTGCCGATCGGCTTCATGGGCGGCCTGGTCGGCAATCTGTTCGTCGAGTTCGCCTTCGCGCTGGCGGGTTCCGTGCTGATCTCGGGCGTCATCGCGCTGACCCTGTCACCCATGCTGTCGTCGCGCATCCTGAAGCCGGCGAGCAGCCACGGGAAGATCGAGGAGGCCGTCCAGCACTTCTTCCAGAACCTGGCGGACCGCTACCAGGCGCTGCTGTCCAAGGTGCTGGACCATGTGGCGGTGGTGCTGACCTTCGCCGTCATCGTGCTGGCCAGCATCTACTTCATGTTTGTCACCACAAAGACCGAGCTGGCGCCGGTCGAGGACCAGGGCATCCTGTTCGTGCAGATCTCGGCGCCGCAGACCGCGACCATCGACTATGTTCAGACCTACGCCAAGGAGATGGTGAAGCAGTTCGAGACCATCCCCGAATACCGCCACAGCTTCCTGATGCTGGGCGGCAGCGGCAATCCCAGCCTGAGCTTCGGCGGTTTCAAGATGGTGGCGTCCGACGAGCGCGAGCGATCGGTGTTCGACGTCTATCCGGAAATCCAGGGCAAGGTGTCGAAGATCCCGGGCATCCAGGTCAACATGGCGCCGCGGCCCAGCCTCCCCGGCAGCGGCGGCGGTTTCCCGGTGCAGTTCGTCCTCACCTCCCATCACGATTTCACCGACATGGACCGCATGGCCAGCCAGATGCTGGATGACGCCATGGCCAGCGGCCGATTCATGTTCCTGCGCAAGTCCACAGAGTTCAGCCGGCCGCGCACCACGCTGGAGATCGACCGCGACCGCGCGGCGCAGCTCGGCATCGACATGAAGGAGGTGGGCGCCAACCTGTCGGCCATGCTGGGCGGCGGTTACGTCAACCGCTTCAGTATCGAGGGCCGGTCCTACGAGGTGATCCCGCAGGTGGCGCGCGACTTCCGCGCCAACCACGAGCTGCTCGACAGCTACTATATCCGCGCCGGCGGCGGCCAGCTGGTGCCGCTGTCGTCCATCGTCCGGTTCAAGGAGTCGGTGGAGCCCAGCAAGCGCACCCAGTTCCAGCAGCTCAACGCCGTGACCCTCGAGGGCGTGCCGGCCATGGGCACCACGCTTGGCGAGGCTCTCGAAGAGCTTCGCGGCATCGCCGGCAAGCGCTTCACCGAGGGATACCATTACGACTATACCGGCGAATCCCGGCAATACGCCCAGGAAGGCAGCGCCCTGATCGCCACCTTCTTCCTGTCGATCCTGGTGATCTACCTGGTGCTGGCGGCCCAGTTCGAAAGCTGGCGCGACCCGATCATCATCCTGGTGTCGGTGCCCATGTCCATCGCCGGCGCGCTGATCTTCCTGACCCTGGGCGTCGCCAGCATCAACATCTACACGCAGGTGGGATTGATCACGCTGATCGGTCTGATCGCCAAGAACGGCATCCTGATCGTCGATTTCGCCAACCGGCTGCAGCTGAAGGAAGGCCTCGACAAGCGGGCCGCCGTGGTCAAGGCGGCCGCCGTCCGCCTGCGGCCGATCCTGATGACCACCGTCGCCATGATCTTCGCCATGGTCCCGCTGCTGCTGGCCGACGGTCCGGGCGCCCGGAGCCGCTTCGACATCGGCCTGGTGATCAGCACCGGACTGGGCATCGGCACCCTGTTCACCCTGTTCGTGGTGCCCACCGTCTACCTGGTCATGGCCCGCGACCAGCGCGACCGCCGGATCGCCGTCCAACCCCATCCGGTCGCCCCTTGAGGCCGCGGCCGCGGCTCCCATCGGAACCGCCGGCCGCCCGGGACGTTGCGTGAAAGTCATTAACAGCGTCACCGCGGCGTTGATAGGCTATGGCAAGGCCAAGGGGATTCCTTGCGCGGTAACGGAGTGACGCGCCAACGTGGACGCAGCCAACCCTGACTCACCGGATGCCAGGCGCCCGTCATGGGCGCGTCGCCGCGTCGCGTCGGCCAAGCGCCACTGGCTGACGCTGACCGGTCCGGCGCCGCTGCGCTGGCTGCCGGAAGGCGTCCGGCGGCGGGCGTTGGTGCTCCGCGTGCTGCGGGCCGGCTGGCGCGACCTAGTCCACGGCCATCTCAGCCTGCAGGCCATGAGCCTGGTCTACACCACGCTGTTGTCGCTGGTGCCGCTGCTGGCGGTGAGCTTCTCGGTGCTGAAGGGCTTCGGCGTCCACAACCAGGTTCAGCCGCTGCTCTACAACGTACTGCGGCCGCTGGGCTGGCAGAAGGCGCACGAGCTGGGCGACCAGATCATCGCCTTCGTCGACAACGTCAAGGTGGGCCTGCTGGGCGGCGTCGGCCTGCTGATGCTGATCTACACAGTCCTGCTGCTGATGCAGAAGATCGAGGACGCGCTCAACTACACCTGGCACATCAAGCGCGGCCGAAGCCTGGGCCAGACCTTCGCCATCTATCTGAGCGTGCTGCTGGTGGGACCTCTGCTGGTATTCGGCGCGATCAGC
Source organism: Rhizobium sp. Q54 (assembly GCA_945872035.1). GTDB lineage: Bacteria > Pseudomonadota > Alphaproteobacteria > SMXS01 > SMXS01 > RI-34. Next base: position 8,939 of record CAMBYA010000028.1, on the reverse strand, counting down.
CTGATCTCGGCGCTGGCCACCGACAGCGTGATCGACTGGCTGGCGCACCGGCAAGGCTACGAAACCGCTATCGCCTGGGGCGGGCAACTGGTGCCCTACGTGATCCTCGTGGTCGCCTTCACCTTCGTCTACATGATGGTGCCGAACACCTCGGTCCGGTTCAAACCGGCGCTGATCGGCGCGTCTATCTCGGCGGCGTTGTGGGAGCTGTGGGGCTGGATGTTCGCGGCGTTCCTCGCCAATTCGGCCGGCTACGCCATCTATGCCGCCTTCGCCACACTGTTCATCTTCATGTTCTGGCTCTACGGCAGCTGGCTGATCCTGCTCGTCGGCTCGTCCATCGCCTGCTACATCCAGCATCCGCAATACGCCACCGTCGAACCCGACGCGCTCAAGCTCAGCGCCCGCGCCCGCGAAATCATCGCCGTCGCGGTGATGCGCGAGATCGCCAGCCGGTTCCAGGCCGGCGCGCCGTCCTGGACCGTGGCCGAGCTGGCGAACCATATCGACGCGCCGGACCCGGCGGTGGAATGGACGGTGTGCGCGCTGCTGGCGGGCGGCCTGCTGTGCGAGAGCGGCAAGAAGCCCACGCGCCTGATGCTGGCCAAGGACCCGTCCGTCGTGACCCTGGCGGACATGGTAACCGTGCTGCGGGACGCGGATTCGACGGGCACGCCATCAAAGCTGAAGCCGCCGGAGGATCCCCAGGCGACGAAGCTGATCGAAGAATCCGAAAGGGCGCGCGACGACGTGCTGCGCGGCCAGACCATAAAGTCGCTGATCGATGCGCCGGATGCGCCGCCGTTCAGCTATCCGGTGGTGCCGCCGGCGCCGTGACCGCCGGTTGACAAGGCGCGAGCCCCGCCGCCTAATGCCGGCGAATTCCAGCCTTCGGGGAGTACCATCATGAAGAGCCAGGCGATCACCGCGTTCGGCCAGCCGCTCGAGCAAGTCACCAGCGATACGCCGGCGCCGCAGGGCGCCGAAGTGCTGCTCAAGGTCACCCATTGCGGCGTCTGCCACTCGGACGTCCACATCCATGACGGCCATTTCGACATGGGCGGCGGCAACAAGCTGGACATGACCCGCGGCATCCGGCTGCCCTTCACCCTCGGCCACGAGATCGAAGGCGAGGTCGTCGCCGTCGGCCCCGACTCCAAGGCGGTGAAGGTGGGCGACCGGCGGGTTGCGTTCCCGTGGATCGGCTGCGGCGCTTGCGCGATCTGCGCCCGGGGCGACGAGCATCTGTGCAACGCGCCGCGCCAGCTCGGCGTCAATGTCGCCGGCGGCTATGCCGACCACGTGCTGGTGCCGCACGAGAAGTACCTGCTCGACTATGCCGGCATCCCGGAAGGCCTGGCCGCCACCTACATGTGCTCGGGCCTGACCGCATTCAGCGCGCTGAAGAAGATCGACCAGCCCGGCCCGGACGACGCCATCCTGATCGTTGGCGTCGGCGGCGTCGGCATGATGGGCGTGCAGTTCGCCAAGGCCTTGTTCGGCAAGGCGCCGCTGGTCGCCGACATCAGCGCCGACCGCATGGCCGCCGCCCAGAAGGCGGGCGCCGGGGCGGCCTATGACGCGTCCGACGCCAAGATCACCCGGCAGATCAAGGCCGATACCGGTGGCGGCGTGTTCGCGGCCATCGATTTCGTCGGCTCGGAAAGCTCGTTCGCGCTGGCCCGCAACAGCCTGCGCAAGGGCGGCACCGCGGTGGTCGTCGGCCTGTTCGGTGGCGCCTTTTCCATGCCGATTCCCATGTTCCCCTTCACCTCCATGCAGCTGAAAGGCTCGTTCGTCGGCTCACTGGCGGAAACGAAGGAGATGCTGGAGATGGTGAAGCAGGGCGCGGTCGATCCCATCCCGGTCGCCGAACGACCGCTGGACCAGGCCAGCGCCACGCTCGACGACCTGCGCAACGGCAAGATCACCGGCAGGGTCGTGCTGCGGCCCTGAGGCCGCTCTGAGCCGCTAAACTGCCGCGGCGCAACAGGCGCTGATTGCAATGGATTGTGCTTCGCCTTGGAATGCGCGTTTGAAGAAGCGCGGCTAGATCCAATCCCGCGTCCTCACCGGAGCCTGTCGAACCACAGGCATGTTGCGATCCTGGACATCACTTGCGCCCCGCCTCGACGATGACCTCGAAACCGCCGAAAATCATCCGCTGGGTGTTGAACGGCATGACGTCTGGCGTCTTCATCCGCGGGTTGGAAGGCTCATGGCCGCAGGTCCTCTGGCCTCGTTGGACATGCGACTCGCTTGTCGTTTGCAACTTGACGTTCGTAGCCGACATGGGTACCAATAACAACCATGAAGTTATCAAAAACAACTAACGCGCCGTCACTGCCGGGCCGCTCCTATGACGACGCCTGCGGCGCGGCGCATGCGCTCGACCTGATCGGCGAGCGCTGGGCAATCCTGGTGATGCGCGAATTGATGTTGGGCCCCCTGCGCTTCAGCGACCTGCGGGCCGCGTTGCCGGGCATCTCGGCGAACGTGCTGACACAGCGGCTGGAGGGCCTGGAAGGCATCGGGGCATTGGTGAAGCGCAAGCTGCCGCCGCCCGCGGCGGCCCAGGTCTACGAACTGACGCCGTGGGGCTACGACGCCGAGCCGATCATGCAGGCGCTGGGACGCTGGGCGACGCGGTCGCCGCTACACGAGCCCATGCTGCCGCTCAGTCCGGTCTCGCTGATGCTGTCGTTCCGGACCATGTTCGATCCCGCCCGCGCGGACGGATTCGAGGCGCGGATCGGCTTCCGGCTGGGCGGCGAGGAGTACATGGTGCGGATCGCGAAGGGCCGGATCGAGGCGGCGCGCGAGGCCATCGAGAACGCCGATGTGATGTTCACCGGCGCGCCGCAAGCGGTGGCGGGCGCGGTCTATGGCGGCGTGAAGCTGGCCGCGCTGGAAGCGGATGGCGCCCTGGAGGTGGATGGCTACAACACCATCGCAAACCGGTTCATCACCCTGTTCCCGCTGCCGCAAAAGGTCGGCGCGTCGGGCTGAGCCTCGGAACAGCCCCATCATGGCGACAGGACGATGGCCGAGGCGGTCTTGATCACGCCCGGCCAGACAATGCTGTCAAGGCCGGCCCGCGCAACGCCGGCGACGACCAGTCCGCCGATCAGCGCGCCGGAGATCACCTGAGGGGCGACGATGTCCTTGTCGATGATCGTGGTTTCCATCAGGCGTGGTCGATCACAAGCCCATCGATCTCGTTCGCCACGTCCTCGAACCGGTCGACGACGCGCTCCAAATGGCTGTAGATCTCGCGCGAGACGATGAAGCGCAGCGTATTGCTCTGCCCGTGCGCCTTGAACAGCGCCTTGAGGCCGGCGGCATGGATCTCCTCGGAGTGGCCTTCCATCTTCACCAGCCGCTCGGTCAGCTCGTGCAGCCGCACGCCGTTGTCGCCGATCTTGCGCAGCAGCGGCAGCGCCTCGGAGATAAGCCGCGAGGCATCGACGATGATCGCCGCGATATCCTTCATTTCCTGGTCGAATTCCATGACCTCGTAAAGGCTGATCGCCTGGGCGGTCTGCTGCATCTGGTCGATGGCATCGTCCATGGCGCTGATCAGGCGGATAATCGCGCTGCGGTCGAACGGCGTCAGGAAAGTGCGACGCACGGTCTGCATCACCTCGCGAATGATGTCATCGGCCTCGTGCTCGCGCCTGATGATCTCGGTGATGTGGTCCTGCATGCCCGGGCCGCCCTGCAACAAGCGAACCAGCGCATCACTGCCGGCATTGAGCGTCCGGGCTTGGGCCTCGAAAAGCGCGAAGAAGTTGCCCTGGCGCGGCAACAGCGCCTGGAACCGGTGAAACAACCGGAATCCTCTCCCCATTTCCCTGAAGCTTGCCAGGGGCCCGGCCTTGAAGGCCCGGTTGACTTCATTTGCCCTGAAGCCGCGGATGATGCCCTTGAGCTCGGGCTCATCGACGGCGTTGGCGGCATCGACCAGCGAGAACCAGCGTCGCTCGCGGCGGTCCTGCTCCTTCCACTCATCCAGCTCGTCGGTGACGGCGATCGGGAACACGTCCACGTCCACCATCAGCGAGGCGCCGTTGTTGCGCCGCTTGCGGTAACGGTACGACCCGATGGACGTCGGACACGCGGCGCCGAGCACGCCCGCCTCCTCCTCGGCCTCGTGCGCGGCAGAGGCATGGGCCGACAGGCCCTTCACCAGGTTGCCCTTGGGCAATACCCACCGCTTCGTCTCCATGGACGTGACCAGCAGGACGCTTACGGGCGCGTCGAGCGCGTCCGACGTGGCCCTGTAGGGCAATGCGGCGATCTGTTGAATCGTAACCCCCGATGTGACGGCTTCACCACCGCTCTAGCGCCTATGGCGCGGCGCTGTCAAACGTGTTCGGGCATGTTCGCACGGCGCGCAACGACCAGCCAGCGACGCGATGGTAACGCCTTGCATTCCGGGCGCCTCCGGTAATCTTTCGGTATACTTCGGCCCCGCATCAGTGGCCTTTGACCGGGAGACCAGCTCCCGGATGCGGGCGGCCAGTGTTCACGCGGGCCGAGCGGCTTGCGCGACCAGTCGCAGGCGCCGAGGCGCGCGGCCATGCCGTCCAATCCGTGCTGCCTCCCACTCACATCAACCTACCCCTGGCCCGCAGTGTAGCGAGCGGTGAATAGCGCGGATGCCGGATTGGTTCCGCGGCCCGGCGCCAACGCCACCGGCCAGCCGGAAACCGCAGGATGCCCGACCCTAACTCCAGCCCCTCGCCATCGCAACGCTCGCGCGGAACGGCTTGAGGCCCAGCATGAGGATAATCGCCGCGACAGGAACGGTGGCCATCGCGGTCAGGCTCAGCGCGATGTTCAACTTCCCCGGATCGAAGAGCACATAGTCGGTGAAGAATCCGACCAACCCCGGCCCCACGCCCATGCCGATCAGGTTCGCGAAAAACAGGTGCAGGGCCGACACCTGCGCCCGCATGTGGTTGGGCGTGACGCTCTGGAGCGCCGCAGCGGCCACACCCGCGGGCATGGCGCCGAAAAACACCACGAGGGCGAGCAGTAGAAGCATGATCACCTCGGACCCGACCAGCGGAAAGAGGATCGCGCACGGAGCCATGGCGCAGGCCGCCAGCATGACCACCCGCATATAGGCGTCGGTCCGCCCCCTCTGGCGTAGCCAGTCGCTGAACACCCCGCCCAGCAGCACGCCGGATATGCCGAACACCAGAATGAGAAAACCATAGGCATATCCCGCATCGTAGATTGCCCACCCGTGGCTCCGGTTGATGAACTCCGGTATCCACATCGCCGTGCCGTAGCCGAAGACCGCCAGCATTGAAAAACCGGCGAAATGGGCCCCAAAGGTTCCCTTCCCGGCCCGAAGGAATGCCACCACTTCGCGCAGAGGAACTGTGTCCCCGGGGCTGCGCGATGCATCGTGGCCGGTTTTCCGGGCGGGTTCGCGCACCGTCAGCATCAGCAGCGCCACCAGCAGTCCGGGCAGCCCGACGATGAAGAACGTTAGCTGCCAGGCGTGAATTTCGCCGAGGACGGGCAACAATATTGGCGGCGCATCGGCGACCATCTGCACAACGCTGGCACCGAGGATGTAGGCCAGCGCGCTGCCGATGAAAATGCCCGTGCTGTAGACGCTCAGGGCGCGGGCAAGCTTTTCGGGCGGAAACATGTCGGCGATCAGCGAATAGGCCGGCGGCGACAGCGCCGCCTCGCCGACGCCCACGCCCATGCGCGCCAGGAACAGACCTCCGAAAGTCTTGGCAAGACCACAGACCGCGGTCATGACGCTCCAGACGGCAATGCCCATGGCGATGATGTTGCGCCTGTTGTGACGGTCCGCGAGCCGACCTATCGGAAGGCCGAGACACGTATAGAACAACGCGAAGGCCAACCCGCCGAGCAAGCCGACTTCGAAGTCGCCGATTCCCAGGTCCCGCTTGATGGGGGTGACGAGCAGCCCGAGTATCTGTCTGTCGATGAAAGAAAACGTGTAGGCAAGGACCAGCACGCCCACCGCATACCAGGCATGGGCGGGGCGGTACCCCGTGTCGATGGCTTGAGAGGTCGTTGGCATGACTCCGGCCTTTCGAGAGCAGTGTTTCAGGTTGAATGGGCGATCGGCGTGGCGTTCCCCGACACCCGTTCGGCACGCAAGGCCGAGATCTCCTCTCGGAGCAGGGCGATCTGGCGCGACAATCCCTGCTCGTCCGCCACCGCCTGTTCGCGATCGATGCCGTGCATCGCGTTGACGATGATCGCGATGAACAGGTTCAGGACGATGAACGACGTAATCAGGATGAAGGGGATGAAGAACATCCAGGCGAGCGGATAGACCTCCATGATCGGACGGACGATGCCGTCGGACCAGGCTTCCAGCGTCATGATCTGAAACAGCGAATACAGCGAGGCGCCGATGGAGCCGAACCAGTCGGGAAATGCCGCGCCGAAGAGCTTCGTGGTCATGACCGCAGAGACGTAGAACACCAGCGCGATGAGGAAGAAGACCGCGCCCATTGCCGGAATGGCGCCCAGAAGCGCCTGGATCACCACGCGCATCCGCGGCACCAGCGACAGCAGGCGCAGGGTGCGGAGAATTCTCAGCGCACGCAGGACGCCGGTGCCCGAACCCAGCGTCGCAATCGACAGGCTTACGATGATGAAGTCGAAGACGTTCCAGCCATCGCGGAAAAACGCCCACCGGTAGACGAACAGCTTGATGGCGAGTTCGCTCGTAAAGATCATGACGGCCATCACGTCGACAGCGCGAAAGACACCGCCAAACCGCTCGGCGGCAACGGGCCAGGTTTCCAGGCCCAGGGCGGCGGAACTGATGATGATGGCCGCCATGATCACGCCCCGGGTCGGCCCGGCTTCGATAAAGCGCTGAAGGGCGGCTCTAGTGCGCGAGCGAGTCATCGATCGACTTCTCGATGAATGCGAGGGCAGCCGCTTCGTCGACGAACAAGGCGAAAGTCATGCTTGCCGCCATCAGGATCATGGCGCTGTCCCAGCGATTGAACCGGCCTGCCTCGGCCACCTCTTCGCGGCGCCAGAAGGCCGACAGAGCCATGCCCATCGCCGCATAGAACGAGAACACCTCCATTACGGGCAGGAACAGCGGCGAAGGCAGCCATACGGCGACCAACAGCGCCACGAGCAGCGGCAGGCCCACACGGATCAGGGTTTCCCGGACTTGCCGGTGAGGAGACGGCCCCCCGGCAGGCACCCGCCGCCCGCGACCCGGCTTCCTGAACTGGCTGTGAGGCATTGCGGTCACCTGTCCGGGGTCATGCCTCGCCGGGGCTTCCCGACAGAAAGGGTTTGACCGCAGCGAGGGCGGCGCCGCACTCGGGGACCGCGCCGGACACCACAGACTCGACCGAATCGAGGCCAACCGCCACCTTGACCGCGGCGCCGATCGCCCACCCCCAGTCGCCCTGCACCTTCTCGGCCAGGACGACGGGCGCGGTGGCGATGCATCCGCTCACTTGCTCCACCACCGCCGCCGGCGCCTGCGCTTCCCGCAGCGCATCACCCATCGCCACATCGAAAGGCTCGATAATGAAAACCGATACCAAGTACATAATGAGCTCGTTGATCATCCGGGGCTCCTGGTGGTGAGTGCCAGGTCGGGCCGCGCATGGCGGACCTTGGCAAGGCCGATGGCCCGGGTCATGGCGCGTCCGCTATGTTGAACTGGGCAGGATCGAGCCCGAGCACAGTGCAAATCCGGATGGCCGCATTGCGTTCCTCGGCATCAAAACCGCCATCCGCGGCCGCGATCGCGCAACACGCCTCCACGAGCAGCGCCGGGTAGCGCTGGGCGCCGCGAAGCTTGGCGACCGCCTCCAGCGACTCGCGCTCGGCCCGCTCGTGGTCGCTGACGAAGCGGTCGCTGAGCGCTTCGAACGTCGCCAATGCATCGTCGAGGCCGAATGCGGCAATGGGCTCGAAGCCGCGGATCAGCCCGAGCATGCGGTCTCGCTCCTCCTGGGTAGCCCATCCATCGGCATAGGCGACGATGGCACAGCCGGCGATGATCCCTTCCAGCAAGTGCTCGCTACGCGCCCTGTGCACTTCGGCGTTGAACTCTTCCCAGGTCCTGTTCGAGAACCTTCCCAGTGAGCGTCGATATGGCATGTTCAGCCCTTTCCGTTTGACCGGGACTGTGCCCGGTGTTGATTTCCGCCGTTCGGGCCGGTTGCCTTCGCCGCTGGGGACCGCCGCATCGACGGCCTCACCAGCGGGACTCCGGCCCCAGGTCACGCGTTCGTCATGCCGGGCGGTCGACGGCGGGCTTGCGCGTTCGCCAGAGGGAATACGCGACGCCCGACGCGAGGATGAGGAGGGTGACGACCAGGGACAGGGTCGGCGGGAACTTCTCGAGGCCGATCAGATCGGCGACGAAAACCTTGCCGCCGATGAAGATCAGCAGCACCGCCAACGCGGTCTTCAGGTAATGGAACCGGTCAACGATCGCGGCCAGGGCGAAATACAAGGCTCGCAGGCCCAGGATGGCGAAGATGTTGGAAGTGTAGACGATGAACGGGTCCGTGGTGATGGCGAAGATCGCGGGCACCGAGTCCACGGCGAAGATGACGTCGGCGATTTCGATCAGAACCAGCGCCATCAACAGCGGCGTCGCAAACCAGACCAGCTTGCCGGTCGTCGGATGAGGCTGCTTCACAAGGAAGCGCTGGCCGTGCAGCTCATCGGTGACGTTGAACCGCTTGCGGAACATTTTCAGCAGCGGATTGTCGGCTATGGAGCGCGGCTTCTCTTCGAACACCAGCATTTTGATGCCGGTCATGATAAGGAACGCGGCGAACACATAGAGCACCCAGGAGAACTCGGACACGATCGCGGCGCCAAAGCCGATCATGATCGCCCGCAGGACGATCACGCCCAGGATGCCCCAGAACAGCACCCGGTGCTGGTAG
>CAMBYA010000027.1 GCA_945872035.1 Rhizobium sp. Q54 | reverse complement strand
AAGGCGGAGTATGTGGAGCTCGACTTCGTAAAGGGCAACTGCGTGGCCGTGAACGGCAAGGCCCTCACCCCCGGCGGCGTGCTGAAGACCCTGAACAAACTGGGCGGCAAGCACGGCATCGGCCGCGTGGACCTCGTCGAGAACCGCTTCGTCGGCATGAAGAGCCGCGGCATGTACGAGACGCCGGGCGGCACGATCTATTCGATCGCGCACCGCGGCATCGAGACGCTGACGCTCGATCGCGGCGCCGCGCATCTGAAGGACGAACTGGCGCCGCGCTATGCCGAGCTGATCTACAACGGCTTCTGGTTCAGCCCGGAGCGCCGGATGCTGCAGGCGCTGATCGACCAGAGCCAGGAGAAGGTCGCCGGCACCGTGCGGCTGAAGCTCTACAAGGGCAGCGCGACGGTGGTGGGCCGCAAGTCGCCCAACACGCTCTATTCGCTGCAGCACGTGACCTTCGAGGAAGACGCCGTCTACGACCAGCGGGATGCCGCCGGCTTCATCAAGCTGAACGCCCTGCGGCTGCGGCTGCTGGGCCAGCGGGACCAGAGATAAAAACGCGCCGCTTCCGCGAGCATAGCAAAGCAGCCCGGGCACGCTGCCACACAACCGTCAACGGCACGGCTGGATCGCGTCGCTTCGCTCGCGAAGGCACGGCTAGGTGAGTGATTGAATACCCGGTACGGTTTTCCCAAGGGCCTTAGTCGAAGGCTTCGCCGAACGAAACCGCCCACCGGCGCTGGTCTTCCGTGTCCGGAACGGGAAGCCCACGTGCCTTGGTGATCAGATCGAACGCCTTGGCTACATTCATCCCGAGGCAGCGCATAGTGCATGCCGCGATGAGTGAAGACCGGCCGATACCGGCTCGGCAATGCACCGCTACACCCTGACCTCTCGACAAGCGCCCTGCCAATACTCTGGCAAGCGCAATCGTGTCATTTCGGGATGAGGGGACGCCCCGGTCAGGTATCGGGAAATCAATCAACTCGATGCCATGCGAGAGACAGGCCGTCGCCTCGCCGCCGAGGTCGAGATCTTCAATCTCGTCCCGTTCCAAGAGTCTGACGACGGCGCGGACGCCTTCCACCGCCCAATTGGCGATCTCATCATCCAGCCAATCGCCCGCCCTCGGCCGCGCCATGATGGCAAGCCGTCCCGACGACACGCCGTCGATCCAGTAGATCGTTGAATGAGACATGACGATCCTGTGCAGGAGGACTCAGTCTAAACCTTCGGCTCCGCAACGCCCGCCTGCCGGCACGCCGCGATCACGGTATTGTGCAGCAATGTCGCGATGGTCATGGGGCCGACGCCGCCGGGGACCGGGGTGATCGCCGCCGCCCGTTCCTTGGCTTCCGAGAAACACACGTCGCCGACCACGCGGGTGCCGCCGCCGTCCTTGGGGATGCGGTTGATGCCCACGTCGATCACCACGGCGCCGTGCTTGATCCAGCCGCCGCGCACCATTTCCGGCTTGCCGACGGCGGCGACGACGATGTCGGCGCGGCGGCATTCGGCCGGCAGGTCGTCGGTGCGGGAATGGGCCATGGTGACCGTGGCGTTGGCGCGCAGCAGCATCTGGGCGATGGGCTTGCCCACCAGGTTGGAGCGGCCCAGCACGATGGCGCGCCTGCCCGACAGGTCGTCGCCCAGCTGATCCGCGATCAGCATCATGCAGCCCGACGGCGTGCACGGGAACAGGCCGGGCAGGCCGCTCGCCAGTCGCCCGGCGTTGATCACATGCAGGCCGTCGACGTCCTTGTCCGGATCGATGGCCTGGGTGACCGGCTGCTCGACCAGCGGCTTGGGCAGCGGCAGCTGCACCAGGATGCCGTGGACGCGGGAATCGGCATTGAGCTCGCGCACCAGGCCCAGCAGCGCGTCCTGGGTGATGTCGGCGGGACGCTTGAACTCGAACGAGTTCATGCCGGCCTCGATGGTCTGGGCGTGCTTGTTGCGCACATAGATCTCGCTGGCCGGGTCGGCGCCCACCAGCACCACGGCGAGGCCGGGCGTGAGGCCGTGATCCGCCTTCAGCGCCGCGACCTGCGTCGCCACCCTGGCGCGCAGATTGGCCGCGAACGCCTTGCCGTCGATGATCGCCGCTTCAGACACCCTGTTCTCCAATCAGTTTCTCCAGCGCCGCCATGATCTCCGCCGGATCGCCGCGCACCAGCACGTCCTTGTTGCGCGAGGTCAGCCCGCCGACCACCTCGACCCGGCCGCCCGCCACGCCCAGCGCCCTGGCGAGCAGCTTTTCCAGCGCCGCGTTGGCCTTGCCCTTCTCCGGCACGGCGGTGACCTTCACCGCCAGCACCCGGCCGCCCGCCGCGTCCTCGCGCAACCCCTCGATGGCATCGCGCGACGCCTTCGGCGTCAGCCGCACCGGCACGATCAGGCCGTCCGGCGCGGCGCGGCCGATCAAAGCATGCGGCGCAGCAGCGGCAGCAGGTCGTCCAGCAGCAGCGTCTGCACCACGATGATGATGATCACCAGCACGATCGGCGAGAAGTCGATGCCGCCGAAATTCGGCAGGTAGCGCCGGATCGGCCGCAGCAGGGGCGTGAACAGCGCCTCCAGCGAGCTCATCACGCTCTGCACGAACGGGTTGCGCGCGTTGATGACGTTGAAGGTGATCAGCCAGCCCATCACCGCCCAGATGATGAGCATCCAGATCAGGACCTGGCCGACCAGATAGATGAGCGTCGCGAGGGCGTTCATTGGCATTTCCCGTCCGTTGTGCGGCAGGTTTAATATGGGGCGGACGCCGCGCGCAAGTGCGGTGAATTCCCCGCGGGCATGCATGAGCGGCAAGGGCGCGGTCGGCGCTTGACTTTGGGGGCGCGCCGTCACAAGGTGCGCGCCGTTTCGCCGGTCGGGGCCGTAGCTCAGTTGGGAGAGCGTCGCGTTCGCAATGCGAAGGTCAGGGGTTCGATCCCCCTCGGCTCCACCAGAAACGATGTCCTTGATCTTGCTGGACTCTGGCGAACCTGATCCCTCCCCTTACGATGTGAACTGGCCTTGCCGCGCCATCTGCTGGAGATGGCGATAATGGGCAATACCGCTGTGGTTCGCCCTGCAGGCCGAACAGCGGCACCAGCGCCGCTACAAGAGGCGCCGCGGGCGAGGGGATCGAAACCATCGAACTGACCGCCGATTAGGCTATCATCCGCGCCATGGCGGCAGAACACCGGGGAGAGTTCATGTTCAAGCACATAATGGTGCCGGTCGATCTTCAGGAGGCAACCTCCTGGGCTCGTGCGCTCCCGGTAGCCGCGGAGGCTGCCAAACGAGATGACGCGCGTTTGACACTCATGACTGTAATGCCAACCTCTCAGGCGCTCGCCCTTTCCCTGGCGCCCGGTATTTTTGCGTTCCGCCTGGATGAGATGGAAAGCGAGCTGGCGGGGTTGCGCGTGCGCTTGGTGCCGCCAGATGTTCCAGGCGAGTTGATCGTGCGAGAGGGCTCGATCTACGCCGAGATACTTTCGGCCGCGCGAGAGTTGGGTGTCGATCTCATCGTCATGGCCTCGCACCGACCCGAGATGAAGGATTATCTGATCGGCTCCAATGCGGCCCGCGTGGTGCGGCACGCGCCGTGTTCGGTGATGGTCGTGCGAGACTGGCCGGTAGCCTGACGTGCGACGACAATATCCGCTTGATCGGCAAATCGACCTCCGCACCGATGGTGAAGGGCTGGCCATCGATGAGGCCAGCCGCCGCCGCGGCCTCTACGGCGCCAACAATATCGTGGAAGCGGCGCCAGCAGGCTGGCGGCAGATACTCCGGGATACGCTGACGGATCCGATGATCTGGTTCCTGCTGGTGACGAGCGGATTGTTCGTTGCCATCGGCGACCGAATGGAAGCGGTGATCATGCTCGCGGCGATCTTGCCGCTTCTCGGCATGGATGTGTTCCTGCACCAGCGCACGCAGGCCTCGACCACCGGGCTGCGAAGCAGGCTCACGGACTTCGCCGTGGTCGTGCGCGGCGGCGCCGAGTCGAAGGTGCCGGCCGTTTCCCTGGTACCGGGAGATCTGGTGCTCGTTGCTCCGGGCGAGCCGTTTCCGGCGGATGGGATCATCGTGGGCGGCGACGGCCTCCAGGCTGACGAGGCCGCGCTGACGGGAGAGGCGTTCCCGGTGCGAAAGAGACCGCTCACGGACCCCGAGGCCGCACAAGCCACGGTCGATGGCGCACACTGGGGTTTCGCCGGTTCGCGACTTCTCACCGGCACGGCACATATCCGCGTCGTATTCACAGGACCCGAGACCCTTTATGGCGAGATCGTGCGCTCGGCGGTCGAGGGATCTCACGGGCGCACACCGCTTCAACTCGCGATTGGCCAGCTGGTCAAAATCCTCGTGATCGCCTCGGCCATACTGTGCGTCGCGCTGGCATGGATCCGCGTGCGGCAGGGCTTTGGCATCGTCGATGGCCTGCTGAGTGCCGTCACGCTGGCCGTCGCCGCAATCCCCGAGGAGTTTCCGGTCGTCTTCACGTTCTTCCTGGGCGTCGGCGTCTATCGGCTCGCAAGGCGGCAGGCGCTGGTTCGCAGGGGCGTGGTCGTCGAGAACATCGGCCGCATCACCTGCATCTGCTCCGACAAGACGGGAACGCTGACCGAGGGCGTGCTGAGCCTGCAGCATGTCGTTCCTGCCTCCGGTCACAATGAACAGGACGTGATGGCCCTTGCTGCACTCGCATCGCGAGCGGACAGTGGCGACCCTCTCGATGCCGCGATCCTGGACCGTGTGCCGTCAGCTCCGGACAAACGACGGCTCGCGACTTATCCATTCACCGAGGACCGGCTTCGCGAAGCGGCCGTGTTCGACGACGACGCGGGGCAGGTTCTCATCGCCGTAAAGGGAGCCCCCGAGACGATTCTCGGCCTCTGCCATCTGACCGAAGCCGAGCGGCGCGACTGGATGGCCAGGGTCGGCGAATTCGCCGGCACCGCGCACAAGGTCATCGCTTGCGCCGAATTGCGTATGGCGACTGACCGCTGGCTGGGCGGAGAGCCGGAGCGTGGCTACGGCTTCGCCGGCCTCCTCGCCTTCGAGGATCCGGTTCGCGACGGTGTGGCGGATGCGGTGCGCATGGCTGGAGAGGCCGGCATCCATGTGATCATGGTGACGGGCGATCACCCTGCGACCGCGGCGGCTGTTGCGGTGGAACTCGGCATCGGCGGGAAACGGCCGATCGTTCTGGATGGAGATGAACTGGATCGGCTTCTGGCCGAGGGCGATGGGGAACGTCTCCAATCGGTCGACGTCATTGCTCGCGCCGTGCCTTCCCAGAAGCTCACCCTCGTGAAGGCTCTCCAGGCGCGGGGCGAAATCGTCGCCGTGACCGGCGACGGCGTGAACGACGTGCCCGCGCTCCAGGCCGCCGACATCGGTATCGCCATGGGCGAGCGAGGCACCAGAAGCGCTCGCGAGGTGGCCTCGATCGTGCTCCTCGACGACAACTTCCGGACGATCGTCAACGCCATCTCGGAGGGCGGACAACTCTACAGGAACCTCCGGCTGAGCTTCGCCTACCTGCTGATGATCCACTTCCCGCTGGTGCTTTCCGCGGCCATCATCCCGCTGGCGGGCTATCCGTTGCTGCTGCTTCCCATCCATATCGTCTGGCTGGAACTGATCATCCATCCGACGGCGCTCCTGGCCTTTCAGGAAGTCTCCGCCGACGGTTCTCTCCGGAGAACACGCGAGGCAGGCTTCTTCGGCGGGCGGCAGTGGCTGATCATTGGCGTGGTCAGCCTGCTCCTGACCTTGCTGATGCTGGTAGGCTACGACGTCGGCCTGGGCGAATACCACGATGTCGATCACGCGCGGTCACTTGCCGTAGTCGTGCTGGTGTTCGGCAGCGTAGGCATTACAGCAGCGCTGAGCGGACTTCGCACCCGTGCTGCTTGTTGGGTCATCATCGTTTCATTGGCCTCGCTGGTTCTGTTCGTGCAGGTGCCGCAGATCGGCAGGTTGTTGAACCTGACGCCGTTGCATCTGGATGACTGGCTGATGGCGGTGTTCGCCACGCTCGCCGTTACCTCCATTGCCTGGCTGATGCGCATGCGGGTCGCGGAGAGTGCCGCGCCGAGACATTGAGGCTGCTCAATGCGGTACTGACGTTGTGCGCGTAGGAAGGGGCTCCTTCTAGATCATGAGGACCCCATGACGACGCTCTCACGCCTGCGCATCTTTCACGCCTGCCTGGCAAGCTTGGCGATCGGGGCCTACGCGACCGGTGAGGCCGGGATCATCCATTCCTGGCTTGGCTACTGCGTTGCGGCCTTCATCTTGTTGCGATTGATCTGGGCTGCGGCGGGAGAGGCGCAGCTTGGTCTGGGCAAGTTTTATCCGCATTTCGAAGGTCTGAAGCTCGGCAATCTCGCGACACATCCGGCCATAAGCCGAACGCTGCTCAGCGGCATCGCGCTGTGTCTCATCGGCGTAACGATGACGGGGATCTGGATGGACCAGGGCAAGGCGGTTGGATTTGGCCCCTCGCCGCCCGCGGCCTATCAGCTAAATCACGATGATGAAGAGGGTTATGAGGGTGAAGAGGTAGTGGAGGAGGTTCACGAGGCGTTTGCGAATGCCCTGGTGGCGTTCGTTGCCTTGCACATCCTTTACCTGCTTGCGTTCAAACGGCCGCTCGCCTTGTTCATGCTGTTCATCCGCGCACCAAAGCGGCGCAAAGTCAGTTGAATGTTCCGGACCTTGCCGCTCAGCGGATACCGCTTGATCCATCGCGGAACCACATGCGAGTGGTGCGGCGTGTGCAGCTAGGTGCTTTCGGCGCCAAGTCGTTCGAGCGCCCTTAAGCCGACTGGCGACGTACCCTGGAGGCCGATGAGGAACAGCCGCCGGGCGAGCCCGGGCTGTATCCGGGCGATCTGGACACTTTCGCGCTCGATGCGCTTGACCAGCAATGGATCGTTGGTTCCGGCCGCCGCGAGGCTCCGGTTCACGACCCAGGCATAGGGCTCGATATCCGCGCGCCGAAGATCGTCCTGAAGGGCCGCTGCCTCGGACACCGGCGTCGTCTCGGGCAACGTCACGAGGATGATCTGCGTGTAATCGGGATCCTGCAGGCGCATCAGCGGGGTCACCGCCCGCGCAGGCGATCCGCTGGCCGCCACGTCGCGCGTCATCTGGCGGTGGTAGGCGCCTGTCGCATCCATCAGCAGCAGCGTGTGTCCGGTTGGCGCGGTGTCGAGGACGACATAGGCGGCGCGCGCTTCGGCGACGGTCTTGGAGAAGGCGTGGAACACGGCGACCTCCTCGGTGCACGGCGACTGCAGATCCTCGAGCAGCAGCGCCCGCCCCTGTTCGTCGAGGTGAGCCCCACGCGTCGCCATGATCTTGTCGATGTAGTTCCGGGTCTCCGCCTTGGGATCGATCCTGTCGACTCGCAGACCCGGCATGCCGTCCGTGACGGTCGTCGCCAGATGGGCCGCCGGGTCGGTGGTGCTCAGGTGCACGCCGTGGCCCCGCCTGACGAGACCGACCGCGATCGCCGCCGCGACCGTCGTCTTGCCGACGCCGCCCTTGCCCATCACCATGATCAGGCCTTTACCGCGACCGCTCAGTTCGTCGATGAGCGCCGGAAGTCCCGGCAGGTCGGGCTGGGGGAGCGTGGCGATCGTGTCGCCGCCTGGCTTTTCGCCTTCGTCCGGCCGCAGCAGCGCGCGCAATGCCGGGAGCCCGACCATGTCGAAGGCCCGCAACGGAATCCGCAGGCTTGGAAGCGATGCCAGCTCCTGGGGCATTTCCCGGATCGCCTCGGAGCCGGCGCGTTCGAGCGACAGGGCGACGGCATCGGCCCGGTCGGCTGCGGTGAAGACGCCATTGATGGCGAGCAGCTGGTTGGACAGCCCGAGTTCCCGGAGTTCACCGGACGTTCGCGCCGCCTCCCTGATCGCCGACGGTTCCGGACGAGTGACGAGGATGACGGTTGTCTGGCCCGGGTTCGAGAGTGCTTCAAGCGCCTCGTTGAACCGGTGCTCCTGCATCTTGAGACCGGAATGCGGGCCAAGGCAGGATGCACCCCGATCGTTTCCTTCGAGGAAGCCCGACCAGGCCTTCGGCAGGCTCAACAGGCGCAGGGTATGGCCAGTGGGGGCCGTGTCGAATACTACATGGTCGTAGCCGGCGGCGTCTCCGGCCAGCAGGCCGGCGAACTCGTCGAAGGCCGCGATTTCAGTCGTGCAGGCGCCGGAAAGCTGCTCGATCACTCCATTGCGCTCTTGCGCCGAAGAGTTCGCGGGGAGCTGCGCCAGCACCCGCGAACGATAGGCATCCGCCGCCGTCTCCGGATCGATGTTGAGGGCGAGGAGATTGGCAACGCCGGGAACCGGCCGCGGAGAGTCGCTCAACGTCACCTCGAGCATCTCATCGAGGTTGGAGGCGGGATCTGTACTCACCAGCAGCACGCGTTTTCCGGCATCTGCCAAGGCGAGCGCCACGGCGCAAGAGAGCGATGTCTTGCCGACACCGCCCTTGCCGGTGAAGAACAGGAACCTCGTGGGCGAAGTTAGTAGCGCTACGATCGGCTTTTCCGGCAATGCTCAGGACCTATCGGGCGTCAAGCAGACCGAGCTGCTCCCGACTCGTACCACGCCTTGCTGCGGTTGACGATGGCGACCACGGACAACATGACCGGGACCTCGATCAGGACGCCGACCACCGTGGCCAGCGCCGCGCCGGACGAGAAGCCGAACAGGCTGATGGCGGCCGCGACGGCGAGTTCGAAGAAGTTGCTCGCGCCGATCAGCGCCGAGGGTCCGGCGACGCAGTGCGCTTCCCCTGTCGCCCGGTTCAACAGATAGGCAAGGCCGGAGTTGAAATAGACCTGGATCAGGATCGGAACCGCCAGCAGCGCGATCACCAGCGGCTGGGCGATGATCTGTTCGCCCTGGAAGCCGAACAGCAGCACCAGCGTCGTCAGCAGCGCCAGCAGCGACAGGGGTTGCAGCACCGACAGCAGCCTCGCCAGCGCGGCTTCCCCGCCACGAGCCAGCATCTGGCGGCGCACGATCTGGGCAATGACGACCGGCACGACGATATAGAGACCGACCGACAGCAGCAGCGTCTCCCACGGCACCGTGATCGCCGACAGGCCCAGCAACAGCGCGACGATGGGCGCGAACGCGATGACCATGATCACGTCGTTGAGCGCCACCTGGCTAAGCGTGAAGTGCGGCTCGCCGTCGCAAAGATTGCTCCACACGAACACCATCGCCGTGCACGGCGCGGCGGCGAGCAGGATCAGGCCGGCGATGTAGGAGTCGATCTGGTCGGCGGGCAGCAGCGGCCGGAACAGCCAGCCGATGAACAGCCAGCCCAGCAGCGCCATGGAGAACGGCTTGATCGCCCAGTTGATGAACAGGGTCACGCCGATGCCGCGCCAGTGCTCCTTGACCCGCGACAGCGCCGCGAAGTCGATCTTGACCAGCATGGGGATGATCATCAGCCAGATCAGCGCGGCGACGGGCAGGTTGACCTTGGCGATTTCGGCGCCGCCGATGGCGCGGAACACGCCCGGCATCAGATGCCCGAGCCCGATGCCGACTACGATGCACAGGGCGACCCAAAGGGTCAGGTAGCGCTCGAACAGGCCCATGGCGGGCTTGGCCGCCGGCGTGGCTGCGATCTGGTCGGTCATCGGGTTTCCTGGAATTATGCTGCGGTTTGATCGGCCGGGCGTATCCGCCGGCCGTGTTCATCGACCAGGCGCTCGCCGTCTTCCTTGGCGAATGCCCCGCGCTGCGGGTTCGGCAGGATGTCGAGCACCGCCTCGGACGGGCGGCACAGCCGCGCGCCCAGCGGGGTGACCACGATCGGCCGGTTGATCAGGATCGGATGCGCGATCATCGCGTCGATCAAGTCATCATCCGACCAGTTCGGGCCGTCGAGTCCGAGTTCGTCATATGGCGTACCCTTGCGGCGCAGGAGATCGCGCGGTGCAAGACCCATGCGCGCGACAAGCGACACCAGCGTCTCGCGGTCAGGCGGCGTCTTCAGGTATTCGATGACCTCGGGTTCCTCACCGCTGTTGCGGATCAGGCCGAGGGTATTGCGCGAGGTGCCGCAGGCCGGGTTGTGATAGATGCGAACGGTCAAGACGCCTCCGGCAGCGTGCGGCCGATCTCGTCGAGGCGCTTCTGCAGCGCGATCCTGTCGAGCGAGCGCATGGGCAGGTTGATGAAGATCGAGATGCGGTTGTTGAGCTGCCGGTAGGCGTCGGCGAACGCCAGGTGCTTCTGGGCATCGGTGCCCTCGGCGGCGGCAGGGTCGGAGATGCCCCAATGGGCGCTCATCGGTTGCCCCGGCCAGATCGGGCAGACCTCGCTCGCCGCGTTGTCGCAGACGGTGAAGACGAAATCCAGTTTCGGTGCCCCCGGGACGGCAAACTCGTCCCAGGATTTGGAGCGCAGATCGGCCGTCGGATGGTTCAGCGACTTCAGCAGGTCGATGGCGAAGGGATGAACCTCGCCCTTGGGCTGGCTGCCGGCGCTGTAGGCGCGGAAGCGGCCCTGGCCGAGACGGTTCATGATCGCCTCGCCCAGGATCGAACGGGCGGAATTGCCCGTGCAGAGGAACAGGACGTTGTAGATGCTATCGGTTTGCACGGGCGATCTCCCTCAGCAGCAGGCGGATTCGACGGGCTTCACGGCGGATGGCGACGGCGAGCAACAGGCCGACGGCGCCACGACCTTGGCGGTTTCGACATCCTCGCCATAGACCGGGCTCTCGCCGGTGGTCAGGAAGGTCTCCCAGGCGATGCCTTCCGGATCATGCACCCAGGTCTTCTCCGATTTGGCGTAGCAGCAGGTGGTTTCGCCCTGTTCCAGCAGCGGGCGGCCGGCGGTCTTCAGGCGGCCATAGACCTCCTGCAACTCGTCGGGGTTCTCCACCTGGATGCCGAGATGGTCGATGCCCTTCCTGCCGCCGCGGGTGGTGATCGCGAAGTTGACCCGCGGATCGTCGAGCATCCACTTGGCGTAATCGTGCTTCACCACGGTCGGTTGGGCGGCGAACAGCGCCGAATAGAACTGGACCGACTGATCGAGATCGCCGACGGCGACGTTGATATGCATGCGCTTCATTGCACGGTTCCTTTGACAGGAGGGGCGGAGCAGGCGGACGCGGGCTCGCAGCACGGCGCCAGCAGGCTGTCGAGCAGCGGGCTGCAGAGCGCCGGCTGGCCCTGGCAGCAATCCTCGAGGAGGAAGGCCAGCAGCTGGCGGGTGGCTTCCACGTCGATCATGTAGACGATCGACCGGCTGTGGCGGGTCGAAGAGACCAGCCCGGCGTTGCTGAGCACCGACAGGTGTGTCGACAGGGTGCTGGCGGGAACGTCGAGTTCCCGGCCGATATCGCCGGCGGCCATGCCTTCCGGACCCTGTGTAACCAGCAGCCTGAAGACCTTGAGCCGGCTCTCCTGAGCCAGGGCGGCGAGCGCCTGTATTGCGTCTTTCATTTCCATGTTTCGATATTTATAGAAATATAGATCCGTGTCAAGGGCTTCGGGGAATGCCTGGCGCCGCTGTCCCACGGACTGCTACTCGGAAGGCTCCCGAGGCCCGCCGTTGCGGCCTGGTCCACGCGGTTGGCTTGGGGCCGGGAGCGCTGCTATGCTGCCCGGGTCGGCGTTACCGGCGAGCGTATCGAGGGGCTGACATGGCTGACGGGCAGAATCCCAATCCCACCGGGCTCGACGCCTACAAGCCCGCTACGATCGCAAGGCTGGTAGAAGAGGTGGGGGTCGCCAAGGCGAACCTTCCTCTCGTGCCGCTGATCACCCTTGCCGTGCTTGCGGGCGCCTTTATCGCCCTTGGCGGCGCGGCCTACACCATGGCAATGACCGGCGCCGATCCGGCGTCGGGGGCCGACAGGCTGATCGGCGGCCTGGCGTTTTCTCTCGGCCTTATCCTCGTTGTGGTCGCCGGCGCCGAATTGTTCACCGGGAACGCGCTGATGACCATCGCGCTTGTTGACGGGCGCATATCCATGCGCGCACTGCTGAGGAATTGGCTGGTGGTCTATGCCGGCAACCTGGCCGGCGCCGGACTTGTTGCCGTGGCGATGGCGGCGTCGGGCCTGCTCGACGGTCCGATGGGCGTGGTGGCCGCGAAGATCGCGCTGGCCAAGGCCGGGCTGTCACTGCCCGAGGCGTTCGCGCGGGGCGTGCTGTGCAACGTGCTGGTTTGTCTCGCGGTATGGCTCGCCATCGCGGCGCGGGACGTAACCGGCAAGTTCCTGGCCGTTGTCTGGCCCATCTCGGCGTTCGTACTGCTCGGTTTCGAGCATTCGGTGGCGAATATGTACCTCATTCCCCAAGGCTGGCTCGCTGGCGCTCCAGTCGGCGCCATGGATTTCGCGCGCAATCTGGTGCCGGTGACATTGGGGAACATTGTCGGCGGCGCGGGCGGCGTCGCCATGGCGTATTGGCTGGCCTATCGCCGCCCGTCCGCATCGCGCAGTCCCTGAAATGAAACGGGCGGCCGTCCGGGCCGCCCGCCATGACACGTCATGCCTTCAGGCGGCGTGGCCCAGCATCCGCTGCAGGTCGTCGCGGGCGACGCCGGTCGGCTGCAGCGCGAACTTGTCCTGCAGCAGCGCCATCACCTCGGGCGTCAGGTAGGTGGGCAAAGTGGGGCCAAGGTGGATGTTGCGAACGCCCAGGTAGAGCAGCGTCAGCAGCACGGCGGTTGCCTTCTGCTCGAACCAGGAGATTGCCAGCGACAGCGGCAGGTCGTTCACCGAGCAATCGAGTGCCTTCGACAGGGCGATCGCCACCTGGATCGCCGAATAGGCGTCGTTGCACTGTCCCATGTCCAGCACCCGCGGGATGCCGCCGATGTCGCCAAGATCCTCGCCGTTGAACCGGAACTTGCCGCAACCCAGGGTGAGGATCAGGCTGTCGGCCGGGGTTTCCATGGCCAGGTCGTGAAAGTAGTTGCGGCCCAGCCTGGCGCCGTCGCAGCCGCCGATCAGGAAGATATGGCTGACGTCGCCGCGGCCGATCATCTCGAGCAGCGTGCCGGCCACGCCCATCACCGTGTTGCGCGCGAAGCCGGCCGTGATCACCTTTTCCGGCGCGTCCTCGGTAAATCCGGGCAGTTCGAGCGCGCGGGCGATAACGGCCGAGAAGTCCGTGTCGTCGAGATGGCGCACGCCTTTCCAGCCAACCGGACCGCAGGTGAACAGACGGTCGGCATAGCCGCGGGTTTCCGGATCGATCAGGCAATTCGAGGTCATCAGGATCGCGCCGGGAAACGCCGCGAACTCGCGCTGCTGGTCCTGCCATGCATGGCCGTAGTTTCCGGCAAGGTGCGGGTAGGCCTTGAGCCCGGGATAGGTGTTGGCGGGGAGCAGTTCGCCGTGGGTGTAGACGTTGATGCCGGTACCCTCGGTCTGCTTCAGGAGGGCCTCGAGTTCCACCAGGTCGTGGCCGCTGACGAGGATGCACTTGCCCGTGCGCGGCGACATGCGCACCTGGGTCGGCTCGGGATGACCGAAACGCGTGGTGTGGGCCTCGTCGAGCAGTTCCATGACGTCGAGGTTCAGTGCGCCCAGCTGCATGGCCTGCTCCGTCAGCTCTCCCACATCCGTGGGCCCGCTGGCGAGGAACGCGCCGATGCCGTGGATGCGCGCGAGGATATCGTCCCGCATTCGTCCCGCGATCCGTGCGTGCTCGGCATAGGCCGCGCAGCCCTT